>JBKPBQ010000190.1:0-7101 GCA_046726955.1 Acidobacteriota bacterium | reverse complement strand
CGCTCAAGCAGACCGTGCTGGAGATGCGCTCCCCCGCCGCCGCCGCCGACGGCGTGCTGCGGCTGCCCCAGGGAGGCTCGACGCTCACTCAGCAGCTCGTGCGGAACTACTTCCTCCGGGACATGACGGCGCGCGAGAGCGGGCCGGAGCTGCTCTACGACGGCTGGATCCCCCGCCTGATGTCGCGGGAGCTCGGCGTCGGCACGACGAACAAGCTGCTGCGCAAGGTCGAGGAGATGCGCATCGCGCTCTGGCTGGAGCGCGAGATGACGCGCGTCTACGGCTCGCGCACCGCGGCCAAGGAGCAGATCCTCGCCCGCTACGCGAGCTTCATCTACCTGGGCCACGGGCGCTACGGCTTCGCCGCCGCCTCCGACTACTACTTCGGCCGCCCGCTCGTCTCGCTCTCGAAGGAGGACGCGGACGCGGCGGCGTGCCTCGCCGGCATCGCCAAGTCGCCGCGCGCCTACGCGCCCAATCCCGCGAACCTCGAGCGCGCGCGACGCCGGCGCAACCAGGTGCTCGGCCTCATGGAGGCGCGCGGGTACCTGTCAACCGATCTCGCCGACCGCCTCGCCGCCGCTCCCCTGCAGATCGCCCCGCCGCGTCCGCTGTCCACCGACGCGCCCGCCGCGGTCGAGCAGGCGCTGCGCGAGCTCCGGCGCGACGGCCGGTGGGGCTTCGAGGCCCTGGCCGCGGGCCGCGTCTTCCTGCACTCGACGCTCGACAACCGCATCCAGGTCGCGGCCAACGACGCGCTCGAGTCGGGGCTGCGCCGCTACGAGGAGCGGCACGCGGACTCGGGAGCGTGGATCCAGGGATCGGTCGTGGTACTGCGAAACCGCGACGCGGCCGTCCTCGCGCTCGTGGGCGGCCGCAAGCGCTATCGCGGCTTCGACACGTCGTGGGCCGACCTCAACCGCGCGGTGCAGACGCGCCGCCAGCCGGGGTCCACGATGAAGCCGCTGCTCTACCTCACCGCCTTCCGCCACGGCTCGCTCCTCAACGGCCTCGTGCCCGACGAGCCCGTCGCCGTGCCCATGGGCGCCCACACGGTGAAGTGGATCTCGAACTACGACGGCCATTTCCTCGGGCCGATCGCCTTGCGCGAGGCGCTCGCGCAGTCGCGCAACGCGCCCGCGGTGTGGCTGGCCAAGGAGGTCGGTGTCGACAGCGTCCTGCGCACGGCGCGCGACCTCGGCATCGAGGCTCCGTTGCGCCCGGATCTCAGCACAGTGCTCGGCGCGTCGGAGCTGAGCCTGATCGACCTCGCGAACATGTTCCGCGCCATCGCCTCCGGCCTCCGCGCAGAGCCCTACGTGCTCGCGAAGATCACGGACCAGCGCGGCGGCATCCGCTACGAGCCGACGCGGCGGGCGCAGCCGCTGCCCGTCGACGCCGAAGCCCTCCGCCAGGTGCAGGAGGGCCTGCGAGGCACGGTGCGCCTGCCCCACGGGACCGCGCACGCCCTCGAGGCACAGGGGTTCCCCATCCAGGTCCTGGGCAAGACGGGGACCACGAACGGCTTCCGCGACGCCCTATTCGTGGGCTCGACCTACGGCGAGGACGGGATCACGACCGGGATCTGGATCGGCTTCGACGACAACCGCAGCCTCGGCCCCGGCGAGACGGGCGCCAAGAACGCCCTGCCCGTCTTCGCGGAAATCATGCGCCAGGTCTACGAGCAGCAGAAGCTCGCGGTCGCGCCGCGCATCCCGGACGCGATCGAGAAGAGCATCGACTCGTACCTGATGAGCCGGGTCCCGGCGGAGCCCGCGCCGCCGCTCGCCGCGGCGGCGGAGGCGGGGGCACCGGCCGTGCCCTCGCTGCCCAGCCTGCGGCTCGTGGGTGGCGGCGAGGACAAGTGAAGGCGGCCGCGCCGCCTGTCAGCTCAGCCAGTCGTTGAGGTGGGCTTCGAGCGGGATCGCTCGATCGAGCCTGAACTGGAGCGGCCGCTCCGTCGCGGGGGTCGAGACGAGGGCGCGTCGGCGGCAGGTGCAGCCGGTGCCCTGCTCGCATCCCGTGCAGCAGTAGAACGGCTCGTCACTGGCCAACGGCGCCTCGGGCGCGGTCAGAGGTCGCTTGCAGCCAGCGCAGAAACGTTCCATGGGGATTTCTCCTCCTCCGAATCGACGGTCAGGCGAGTGCGGGCCGCGGACGTCCGGCGGCCAGGATCTTCACGAGGACCACCCCCGCCACGAAGCCTCCGACGTGGGCGATGTACGCGACGCCCGACGCCTCCTGCGTGTGGGTGATCGAGCCGACGCTCGACAGCAGCTGGATCACGATCCAGAGGCCGAGCACCATGATCGCGGGCACCGTCGCTATCCCCCCGCGCGTCAGCACGCGCACCTGGTTGCGGGGGAAGAGCACGAGGTAGCCGCCGAGGACGCCGCTGATCGCGCCCGAGGCGCCGACCGTGGGGACGTTCGACTGTGCGTTGAACGCCACGTGGGCCAGGGCGGCGGCGACGCCGCACACCAGGTAGAAGACGAGGAAGCGGGAGGACCCGAGCCGCCTCTCGACGTTGTCACCGAACGTCCAGAGGTACAGCATGTTCCCCCCGAGGTGCGCCCAGCCGCCGTGCAGGAACATCGAGGTGAACAACGTCGACCAGAAGGGCAGCGGGATCGTCGGCGGGAGGTCGCGGGCGAGGGAGTACTCGCGGGGAACGACGCCCCACGCGTGGATGAACGACTCGAGGGCGCCCGCGGAGGGCTGCATCAGCTCGAGCACGAAGGCGAGGACGTTCAGCGCGACGAGTAACAGGGTGACGGGGGCAAAGCCGCCCCGGCCCTCCCCCTCGTCGCCAACCGGGATCATCCGGGTCAGGCCTCGTCGTCGTCGCGGCTGGGGGTGCTGAGGCCGTCGGGGAAGACGGCGTCGAGCCCTTCTCCAGGCTCCCACGCGGGGGCGCCCGGGTAGGCTCCGGGGTGCTCGCCCCGATCCGGATCGAATCGGGGGTCGAGCTGCGGTCGAGGCACGCGGCTCGCGTGGACCTCGGTCGCTTCCGTCTTCATCGCCATTCGACCTTGAACTTCAGGCGTTCCACCACATCGCCGGGCGGTACGGACGGCGGCGTCGGTGTCGCGCGGGTGCGCCGCACGCTCGTCTGCGACAGGGCGAGGCCGCGGCGCGTGATGGCGCTCTCGCGGGGATCGAGCCCGTCCTGGTAGAGAGAGCCATCCTCGGCCCACACGAGCTCTTCCCCGTCGGGAAGCTGGCGGCATCGTGTAATGAGCATGGGCGCCCTCCTTTGTAACACTCGTCGACGGCCCGGTGCCCCCGATAGAGCAATCACCGGGCCACCCGCCTGTCGCGGAAAATGCCCATTCCAGGCGATTCGCCCTTCCCAACCTTTCAAGAGCCCCGCCTTTCTTTGTAGATTTGTCCGCCGGCGACGGGGCGGGCGGTACTTCGGGCGGCCGAAGCGATGGCGCGGGTCAGCGCGGCGAGGCTCCCGCCGACCTCAGGCGGCTCGCGCTCAGGCGCTGCCGCGAAGACCAGAATTCCTTCCAGGGGTCGGGCTGGGCCAGCCGCTCAGCGGCGTTCCCGATCGTCCAAGCATCCCCGAGCGGCTCCGACCCGAGCTCGTCCCAACCGAGCGGCATCGCCACTGGCGCGCCCGCGCGCGCCCGCGTCGAGTACGGCACGATCGCGCTCGCCCCGCGGTAGTTCCGGAGGTAGTCGACGAAGACCTTGCCCTTGCGGCGCGCCTTGCTCGCTTCCGCCACGTAGGCCAAAGGCTCGGCGCGCACCACGTCGAAGGCGAGGGCCTGCGCGAAGGCCTTGACCTCGTCCCATCCCGCTTCAGGCTGCAGCGGCGCCACGACGTGGAGCCCTTTCCCGCCCGTCGATTCGAGGAAGCTCGCGAGGTCGAGACCCTGGAGCCGCTCGCGCAGGAGGAGGGCGGCCGCGGCCACGCGCTCCCAGGGAAGCCCCTCGTCGGGATCGATGTCGAAGACCAGGCGGTCGGGCTGCTCCAGGCGAGCGGCCCGCGAGCCCCAGCCGTGCAGCTCGAGCACTCCCATCTGGACGAGACCCACGAGCCCGGCGAGGTCGTCCACCACGAGGTACTCGCCGAGCTTCTTCGCCTCCTGGATCGTGACTCGGCGAACCTCGTCCGGGACGTACCGTCCCGCGTGCTTCTGGAAGAAGCATTCCTTGTGCGCTCCGTCCGGGCAGCGCACGAGGACGAGGGGCCGGTCCTCCAGATGGGGCAGGATCCGGCTCTGCACGGAGACGTAGTACGTCGCGAGGTCGAGCTTGGTCGCCCCCGGCGGATCGTAAAGGACGCGGTCGGGATGCGTGAGGCGGACGCCGGCGACGACGCTCGGCCCGGAGGCTGGCTTCCCATCACGAGGGGCGGCGCCCCGAGCAGGCCGCGCCGCGCGGGAGGCCTTCGCGTTCCCGCCGGCCTTTCGTCCGCGCGTTTCCAGCTTCTCGACCTTCACCGGCTCCTCCCTCACGACCTCGGACGCCGGCTTGTCCTCGCGCAACCCGCGGAACGACGGGTGTCTCAGCCGGCCGTCTCCCGTCCACTCCCCGAAGGCGACCTGCGCCACGAGCTCGGGCCGGACCCAGTGGGCGCGGGACGCTTCGGGAGGCGACGTCGCGAAGGGCCGCGTCGGCTGCTCCAGCGCCTCGAGCCGTCGTGTCAGCTCCCGGAGCGTCGCATCCGTGAAGCCGGTCCCGATCTTCCCCGCGTACTGGAGCCTTCCCTCGCCGTCGTGGACGCCGACCAGCAGCGCCCCGAGCCCCACCCGCGACCCCTGGGGCGGCGTGTAGCCGCCGATCACGACCTCCTGCTCGCGCAGGCACTTCACCTTCAGCCAGTCGCCTCCCCGCCCCGGCCGATAGGGCGAGCCGCGTCGCTTGCTGACGATCCCTTCGAGCCCCTTGCGGCAGGCTTCGGCGAAGAAGCGGGGGCCGGAGCCGGGCACGTGATCGCTGAAGCGGAAGGGAAGGACGCGCGCGCGGCCGAGCAGCTCCTTCAGCCGCCGCTTGCGCTCCTCGAGCGGCTGCGGAGCGAGGTCCTCGCCGTCGAGGTGGAGGAGGTCGAACGCGAAGTACGCGAGCTCGCCCGTCGGCACGCCCGACATCAGGTTCTGCAGGGCCTGGAAGCTCGTGGTGCCGTCGGGCAGGACTACGGCGAGCTCGCCGTCGACGAGCGCGCGGCGGGCGGGAAGACCCTCGACCGCGCGGGCGAGCTCGGGCAGGCGATCCGTCCAGTCGTTCCGCTTCCGGCTCAGGAGCCGGACGCGCCCGTCCTCGAGGCGACACAGGATCCTGTAGCCGTCGAACTTCATCTCGTGCAGCCACTCGTCGCCTTCGGGGGCTTCGTCGGTGAGGGTCGCGAGCTCGGGCGCGACGAAGTCGGGCAGCGCCGCGCGGGAAGCAGTCTTGCCGGCCGGCTCCGCGGTCGCCTTCGGCTGCGGCCTGGGCTTCGCGACCTTCTTCGGGCGGGCGCCCGCGGCCACGTCCTCGAGCGTCCGGCCCGTCTCGACGCTCTCCGGCCGCGCGGCCTCGATGTCGACGCCCGGCCGCGCCTCGTCGTCCTTCAGCTTGAAGAGGAGCCACTTCCGCTCCGCGTCGCGCCGGCTGCCCCCGCTCGTCTTCACGAGCGCCCAGCTGCCGCGCAGCTTTTCTCCGTGGAGGCGGAACTTCAGCCGGCCGGCGCGATAGGCCTGGACGGGGTCGCCTTCGGGCTCCCACGTCCCGCGGTCCCAGAGGACGACGGGCCCCGCGCCGTACTCGTTCTCCGGGATGACGCCCTCGAAGCCGCCGTACTCGACGGGATGGTCCTCGGTCTGCATGGCGAGCCGCTTGTCCCTGGGATCGAGGCTGGGGCCCTTGGGCACGGCCCAACTCCGCAGGACGCCCTCCATCTCCAGCCGGAAGTCGTAGTGCAGCCGGGTGGCGTCGTGCTTCTGCACCACGAAGGATCGGCCGCCGGAGGCGGGAGCCGCCTCGCCCGCGGGCTCGGGTGTCGTCGCGAAGTTCCGCTTCCGCCGGTACTCCTCGAGCTTCGTCTTCGCCCGTGTCGACGCCGGAGAGGCCGCCATGCGGTGGAGTTCTCGCAAGACATATGCCGTCGTCGGGCGGCGCTGGCATCCTGCTTGCGTGCTCTTTGTGAGTTGGAGGACGGAAGAGTGAGCACGAATTCCAGGAATCTCGAATCGACCACCGGCCCGAGCCCGGCTCCGGGCACCGAGGGCTTGAACCCGCTCGACAAGGACCGCGCCGCGTCGCTCGCCGACGAGGGCGGCGTGTCCGCGGCGGCGACGGAGACGCAGGAAGCGGAGCTTTCGCGCGAGGGCTCGATGCTCTTCGAGCTGAGCATCACGCCTCTCGGCGACGTCCACCTCAGCGAGGAGATCGCCCAGATTCTAGAGGTGATCGACCAGTCGGGTCTTCCGTACCAGCTCACGCCGGGAAGTACCTACATCGAGGGCTCCTGGGACGAGGTCCTTCCCGTCATACGCGCCTGCCACGCGACGGCGCGCCGCTCGTCGCGCCACGTGATCACGTCGGTGCGCATCGAGGACGACGAAGGGGAGCCGAACAAGATTCGTCGCAACGTCGAGTCGGTCCAGGACAAGGCGAGCGCGGACCTCGAGACCTCTTTGTAGATTCTTCTCCCGCCGCGAGCGCGGGCCGACTTCAGTGCCGCTTGAAGAACTGCACGGCGCGCTCGTGTCGTCGAGCGGCCGTGAGCGACGAGAACGTCCCGAGGTTGCGGCGTCGCCCGGTGCGCGGGTCCGTCTTGCGGGAGTAGAGCCGGTATTTCCCCGACGGGAGCTTGCGGATCATCGGAACCTCCTCAGGCCGTGGCCACCGCGAGCGGTGTGGGCGGCGCCAGCGAAGGCGTCTGGCGGTGCAGGAACCAGCGCTCCACCACGAGGCGCCGGTTGAGTGACTTGGACGCGAGAATCCAGCCTCCGAGCGCCCGGCGCACGGCGGCGGGAACGAGCCGCAGCGGGTCGAAGCGCGGCCGGGCGCCGAAGCGCTCGGCGAGGCGGCTCGCGTAGCTCTCGAGGCTCTCGCGCGAGTAGTCGCCGCGCGCGGCGAGCAC
Source organism: Acidobacteriota bacterium (assembly GCA_046726955.1). Taxonomy (GTDB): domain Bacteria; phylum Acidobacteriota; class Vicinamibacteria; order Fen-336; family Fen-336; genus CAVPGH01. The sequence goes on along the minus strand of JBKPBQ010000190.1, from coordinate 26 downwards.
GACCTCCGCCGCGAGGAGAGCAGAGT
>JBKPBQ010000189.1:0-10537 GCA_046726955.1 Acidobacteriota bacterium | reverse complement strand
CCTGGGGAGTGATCCGCCAGTCGTCCTGGGCGTAGAACGCGAAGTAGTCGTTGTTCACGTCGTCGAGGACGAGGTTGCGGTCGGGGAAGCCGCTGCGCAGCGTCACCGCGAAGAGCAGGTCGTTGTCGTCCACGCGGCCGTCGCCGTTGTGGTCGAAGTCGGCGAAGTCCTGCACCATCTCGAGGCGGCCGGCCTGGAAGACACCGAGGTCGAGCGCGGTCTTGATGAACTGCACCTCGCCCCCGAGCTTCAAGCTGTGCGCACCACGCACGAGGGCGACGCTGTCCGCGATCTGCACGCGGTCCTGGTCGGTGGCCTGGGGGACGCGGAAGGACGCCCCGCCCTGGATGGACGGGAACGTGAGCTGCGGCGCGTTCGGGGCCACGGGGACGATGTCGTTGCGGTAGCGGCTGTAGCTCAGGCCGAGCGTGTTCAGGGTCGTCGCGGAGAGCGTCTTCACCCACGTGCCGAGCACCGAGTGGTAGACGTTCTTGCTGTCCTGTCGCTGGGTCGCGGAGCCGATCGAGCGGTCGAGCGTGCTCGCCCCGGTGTCCTCCGCGTTCTCGAACGCGTAGCGGAGCGTGATGCGGTCGGATCCGGACGGGCTCCAGTCGAGGCGCGCCGTCCCCAGCCAGTCCTGGAGGGGCGCGGGAGCGAAGGTCTTCCGGATCGTCTGCGTCGCGACGTCGCGCTCGCCGACGAGCACGGCCCCGTTCTGGTCGCGATACTCGAGCGCGGCGAACCAATGGGCGACGCTCTTCTTGATGGGCCCGCCGACGGAGAGCGCGTACTGCTCGCGGTCGAAGGGCGGAGCCTCCTGCGTGCGGTCGTAGGTGGCGGGCAGCGCCTGCAGGCTCTTGTCGCGGAGGAAGAACGACGCGGCGCCGTGGAAGTCGTCGGTGCCCGAGCGCGTCACCACGTTGATCGCGGAGGCGCCGGACCGCCCGCTCTCCGCGCTGTAGCGGTTCGTGGCGATCTGGAACTCCTGGACGGCGTCCTGGGGGACGTTCTGCAGGGGACCGCCCACCATGTCGTCGTTGTTCTCCTGGCCGTCGATGGTCACCATGCCCCCGCGCCCGAGCTGTCCGGCGGACGCCACCACCACGCTGTTCGTCTTCGTGGGATCGAAGTTGGGCGTGGGGACGTTGCCGGGAACGAGGAAGGCGAGCTCCATGAAGTTACGGCCGTTCAGCGGCAGCCGGTCGATCGCGGTCTGACCGATCACTCCGTCCACCGTCGAAGATCCGGCGGTGACGAGCGCGGCCTCGGCCGTGGCTTCCACGGCTTCGGTGCGTCCGGCGACCTGGAGCGTCAGGTCCAGGCGGTAGCTCTGGCCCACCGCGAGGGAGAGACCGTCGCGCGTGCGGGGAGCGAATCCCTGGGCCTCCGCGGTCAGGGTGTACGTGCCCGGCGGCAGCTCGGGCAGCGTGAACGCGCCGGTGGCGTCGGACGAGGCCTCGCGCCGGAGCGCCGTCCCCGCGTCCTGCACGACCACGCGGGCGGCGGCGATCGCCTTGCCCTGCGCGTCGAGCACCCGGCCCTGCAGGGTCGAGGCGTGGACAGGAGCAGCGAGGAGAAGATACGCGACCAGTGCGGCGAAGACGACCTCAAGCAAGCGGGCTCGAGACGTTCGGGAGTCGACCAAGGGTTCCTCCGAGGGCGTTTTATTGGTAGTAGACGGATCGGCGCCTTTATGGCAATCGGCGTACCCGGTGACGGGGAAACACGGCGCCGTTGCGCAATTCCTTGTGCGCGAGGCGTTTCGCCGATGTTTCGAGACGGGGCGCCACGAGGTCGATCCGTACGTTCTAGGAGGAGGCACGCGAATTTGCGCGCAATCCGAACGAGCGCGCCAATGTCATCCGGTCAGCGCGGCCTCCGACCTGCGAGGGTGACACCGGTTTCGCCGCCCGGTGTGCAGTCCTGTCAATCTCCAGGGAGGACGCCGATCTTGGATGCCGAGAGCCGCGGCATATCTCTTGCTCCGGTTGGGGTTGGCGGGACGGTCGTCAGGCCCGCCGACCTCAGGAGGATCTGACCCATGACGTGCTGGCGACGCACACGCACAGTTGTCGCAGCCGCGGCGATCCTCGCGGCGGCATTCGCACTGCCCGCGGCCACCCTGGCCCAGGGCCACGGTGGCCACGGTGGTGGGGGCGGCGGCTACCATGGCGGCGGTGGCGGCTATCACGGCGGCTACGGCTTCCACGGCCCCGTCGTCATCGCTCCGTACTATCCCTATCCCTACTTCAGCTTCGGCTTCGGGTTCGGTCCGTACTGGGGGCCCTACTGGGGACCCTGGGCGTACGGCCCGCCGGGAGGCCTCGACATGAGCGCCGCCTTCGCCTCCGGCTACGGCGCCATCGACCTCAACGGCAAGCCCGGCGACGCGGAGGTCTGGGTGGACGGCAAGTACATTGCGGATGCGAAGGACCTCGACGGCAATCCGTCGTACCTGTGGCTCACCGAGGGCGCGCATCACGTGATCGTCTACAAGGGCGGCTACGCGCGCTTCGAGGAGGACGTCGAGGTGCTGCGCGGCTACCGCCGGGAGCTGAAGGTCCGGCTCGATAAGGGCGAGTCGCAGCCGCCCGGACTGAAGCCGGGGAAGCCGGAGCCCCCGAAGCAGGAGTCCCCGAAGAAGCAAGAGCCGCCGAAGACGGATTCGACGCTCTAGCTCGCCGGCCCGCGGACCGGGCCCGGGCTGCGCACGGTGTCTTGAACGCCGCGCCGGCCCGGGCTCATTTTGCTTGATGCGCGACCCGGAGCGGGCATAGAGTGGCCTGAGGTGCGTCCTCCAGTGGCGCGCCGCCGCTCGTCGGGGGGCTCCGGAGGTTCCAGCCGTGAAAGAGCGCGCGACAGCCACGCGAAGGTCCGACCTCGCCACGGAATCGGCGATGGCCCGCGAGGTGCGGGCCGGTCTCCTGCAGCCGCGGCCCGAGCTGCCCAGCAAGTACTTCTACGACGATCGGGGCAGCCGCCTCTTCGAGGAGATCACGCGGCTTCCCGAGTACTACCCGACGCGCACGGAGATCTCGATCCTCGAGCGCGTCGCTCCCGAGGTCGTCTCTCTTTCGTCCCCGCGCGAGGTCGTCGAGCTCGGGTCGGGGGCCGGCCGCAAGATCCGGCTCCTGCTCGATGCCGCCTGGCCGAAGGGGACGAGGCGGCTCGTCTTCTTCGACATCAACGAGGCGTTCGTGCGCGACTCGCTCGCGCGCCTGCGCGCCCACTATCCCGGGCTCATCGGAAGGGGCATCGTCGGAGACTTCTCTCTCGGGCTCTCCCCGCTCGGACCCGGCCGGGGACGGCTCCTGCTCTTCCTGGGAGGCACGATCGGGAACTTCCATCCCTCGACCGTGCCGGGGTTCTTCGCCGACGCCGCGCAGCGGCTGGCGCCCGGCGACGCCTTCCTCGTGGGCGTCGACCTCGTGAAGGACATCGGTCGGCTGGAGGCCGCGTACAACGACACGCGGGGAGTGACGGCGGAGTTCAACCGAAACATCCTCCGCGTCGTGAACCACCGCCTCGGAGCGAACTTCGCTCCCGAGGCCTGGGAGCACGTGGCCTTCTTCGACCGCGAGAACTCGTGGATCGAGATGAGGCTGCGCGCGTCGTCGCCGCAGCGCGTGACGGTGCCCGCGGCCGACATCGAGATGTCGTTCGCCCGAGGGGCGGAGATACGCACCGAGATCAGCTGCAAGTACACGCGGCAGACGCTCGAGCCGCTGCTCGAGGGCAGCGGACTCGCCCTGGAGCGCTGGATGACGGACGACGAGCGGCTCTTCGCCCTCGCGTTCCTGCGACGGGAGTCGGGCGCGTGAGGTCCGCGGTCCTCACGTCGCCGGGCGTCCGCGAGCGGCTGGAAGCGGCCTGGGAGCGGTCTGACGAGCTCTTCGCGACGCTGTGCGAGGAAGCGCTCGGCCAGCGGCCGATCCGTCTCCGGCAGCCGTTCGTCTTCTACCTCGGCCATCTGCCGGCCTTCGCGTGGAACCACCTCGGCCGTCGCCGTCTGGGCAAGCCGGCTTTCAACCCCGACTTCGACGATCTGTTCGCGCGCGGGATCGACCCTCCCGACACCTCCGACGGCCCGGCGGAAGCGGAAGCCTGGCCCGCGGTCGCCGAGGTGCTCGATTACCGCGACCGGATACGCGAGGCGCTGCGTCCGTTGCTCGACGACGGGCGTCTCGAGCAGACGGCGCTCATGGTCCTCGAGCACGAGCTCATGCACCACGAGACGCTCCTCTACATGGTGCTCCGCCTGGACCACGCGTGGAAGAAGGCGCCGCGCGCTGCAAAGCCGACACTGGCGCCGTCTCCGGAGTCGGGCCGCATCGTGCGCATCCCCTCAGGCGTCGCGCGGCTCGGTGCCTCCCGCCGGTCGCTCCCGTTCGGCTGGGACAACGAGTTCCCGGCCTGCGAAGTGGACGTGGAGGCCTTCTCGATCGACGCGACTCCGGTCCGGAACCGCGAGTTCCTGGAGTTCGTGGAGTCTGGCGGCTACGCCGACCGTCGCCTCTGGAGCGAGGAAGCGTGGAGCTGGATCGAGCGCGACGCTCGTCGCCAGCCGCCGTTCTGGCAGCGGACCGCCGCGGGCTTCACCGTCCGCAACGCCTACGGCGACGTGCCGCTCGAGCAGGCGCTCGAGTGGCCCGTCTACGTCACGTGGGCGGAGGCGTCCGCGTACGCGCGGCTACACGGGCGCCGTCTCCCCACGGAGGCGGAGTACGACCGTGCGGCCTTCGGGAGGCCCGACGGGTCGTCGCGCTCGTACCCGTGGGGCGACGAGCCGCCGACGGCCGCGCACGGCAACTTCGGTTTCCGGGACTGGTCACCGCATCCGGTGGGCGCCCACCCGGAAGGCGCGAGCGCCTTCGGCGTTCTCGACCTCGTGGGCAACGGCTGGGACTGGACGTCGACACCCTTCGCGCCCTTCGCCGGGTTCGAGCCCCTCGAGGGCTACGAAGGCTACTCCGCCGACTTCTTCGACGACCGCCACTTCGTCCTGAAGGGCGCCTCGTGGGCGACGGCGGATGCGCTCGTGCGCCGGAGCTTCCGCAACTGGTTCCAGCCGCACTACCCGTACGTCTTCGCGCAGTTCCGGCTCGTCTCGCCCTGACTGGTCGCGGGCGCCGCGCTCAGGCCGCGGGTGCGGCGAGCTGCGCCTCGATCTCCTTGACGTCGTCGGCGGCGAGGGCCGGCGCGAAGTGTCGGATGCGCGGCATCACGTCCGCCGCCGTCTCGAAGTACTTCGGGGCGCATGGCACGTGGATGAAGCCCGCCGCCGCGAAGCGGCCGTCCTCGTAGAAGACGAGGGGGATCCGCCACGCTCCCTTGGCGATCGGCGCGTGACACGACCGGCACTCGGCGCGGCCGGAGGAGGCACGCTCCGCGCCGTTGATGCGCGCCAGCCGCGGGTGCGCCACTCCCTCGCGGGCTGCGGCAACGAGGCGTTCCTGGTCCTCGATCGGCTCCGTCTCCGTTCGGGACTCGAGGGTCTCCAGGATCGGCTGCGGACGCTTGTAGGCCGCGCAGAGGGGGTGGAACCAGTGGGTCATCTCCCCGTCGGCGAAGGGGTTGGGGAGGACCTCGCCAAACCGGATCGACTTCGCGGCGATCACGGCGCCGCACCCGCGGCACTTCGCGCGGCCAGTGGGGGCGGGCTCGAGGACGTGCGCCATCTCGTTCGAGTCTACTGCATGCCCCGGCAAGTCGCTGAGGATTCGAGCCCTCCGTCATTCGCCGATCTTCCCGGCCGCGTCCTTGATAAATAATCACCAGGGAATTAGTTTCCCAGGTAAATAATGCCAAGGATGGTAATGAGGCGAGGCCAGGACGACAAGGCGGGGAAGGCAGAGGCGGGTGGCCGGGTCTCCGTCGAGATCCGGCAGACCCGACCCTTCGACCGGCCGGAGCGCGAGGTGGCGGTCACGCTGCTGCGCACCGGCGACGTCATGCGGCACGCCGTCGAGAGCGCGCTTCGTCCTTGGGGCGTGTCTCCGGAGCAGTACAACGTCCTCCGGATCCTCCGGGGGGCGGGAGACGGCCTGCCGACACTCGAGATCGCCGAGCGCATGGTCGCCCGCAGCCCGAACATCACGCGGCTCATCGACAAGATGGCGGCCAAGGGCCTGGCGGAGCGCCACGCTGTGGAACGCGACCGGCGCGTGGTTCGGATCAGCGTGACGGAGAGGGGGCGCAGTCTCCTCGCCGATCTCGACCAGGCCGTGGAAGCGATGCTCGCGAAGCTCGGAGCGCTCCAGCCGGCGCGCCTTCGGTCGCTCGTGAAGCTGCGGGACGCGGTCCGCGAGCGCCTGGCCGTGCCGACGGCGCGGGAAGGGCTGGGGGCCGGCAGGCCGAAAGGAGAGGGGAGATGAACTTCGGGTTCCCGGGCGCGGAAGACCTCGGCAACATGTTCCACTACAAGCGCGACTTCAACGAGCAGTTCTGCCGGGCGCGGAACGTCGCGGCGTCGCGGTCGCTCCACCCCTGCCTCAAGACGTTCGAGCAGTGGCTCGCGGCGAACGCGTCGCGGATCCCCCTGGACTGACGTTCAATCCCGAACCGGGAAGCGTCCTCCCCATCGAAGCCGTGCTCACGTTGACAGTGTGGGCACCTAACGCTAAAGTCTTCCAACTTTGGCCGTTGCGCAAAAGGAGGCCTCGATGGGGAGGGCGGCTTGGTTCGGCCTGCTGGTCGCGTCGCTGGCGTCGCTGTCGATGCCGGCCAGCGCTGCCGATACGAACGTGGGGATCGTGGGTGGCGGGCTGTTCAACAGCATGCCCGCCCTGTCCGGATCGCTTCTCGTCCCCGACTTCAACAACCAGACCGAGAACGGCCGGGACTTCGGCGCCCTCGGGGGCGTGATCATCGAGCACTCCTGGCCCACGTTCGGCGCGCTCCGCTTCGAGCCCAAGTACATGCGGAAGGGGACCATCCTCTCGACCATCCAGAACTCCGGAAACTACGTGAAGGGCGACGTCGAGCTCGACTACGTGTCGCTGCCGCTCCTGTTCAAGAGCACGATGTTCCGCAGCAAGCCCGTGCAGCTCGTCCTCATCTCCGGCTTGAGCGCCGACTACCTCCTGAAGGCCCGCTTCCTGGGCGAGGACATCAAGAACGAGTTCGAGTCGTGGGACTTCACGGTCACGGCGCGGATCGGCTTCCAGGTCAAGGCCGGGGCCAACGGCGTCTTCGGCGTGCAGTTCAACGTGGCGAGCAGCCTCGCCGGGATCGACAAGGGCCAGCCCGGCCAGGAAAAGCTGAAGAACACCGGCCTCGGCTTCGCGGTGGAGTACACGCACACGGTGGCGCACTCGAAGTAGCGCCTTCCGACCGGCCGGGAGTCTCCGGGGACCGTTACGAGCGGTCCGACTCGACGAACCGCTTGATGCGCATCCGGCCGTCGCCCTCGACACGGGTACGCTCCACCCCGTACTGGTTGGCAGCGTAGGCCTGTCGTACCACGATGGCCGTCCCCGACACGAGCTGCATGTCCCCGGGCAGGGTGAACGCGAAATGCAGGTCGTCTCCCACGTGCAGCGGCTGCGACGACTCCACGAGCATGCCCGTCACGCTCAGGTTGAGGGCGGTCACGGGCATGCTCTCGCCCGCCACCCCAAAGCCGGATTCGATCTGCAGGTTCACGTCGATCCGCGTGGCTCTCCGCGTCGGCACGTGGATGAGACGGACGAGCCGGTCGTCCCAGTCCGGACCAGGGGGAAGCCTCAGGATCGCGTTCGCGCCCGCCTCCAGGAACGCGACCTCCGAGGGGTCGAAGTCGCCGCGGGCGAGGACCACGATCGACACGTTGCGCGTGAGCGCGTCCTCTCGGATCTGCGCGACCACGCTGGCGGCGTTGGCGAGCCGCTTGTCGAGCACGATGATGTCGGGGCGGCTGCGGGCGGCGAGCTTGCGAACCTCCGCGGCGGAGGCCGCTACGTAGCGCTCGACGTTCTTGCGCCAGAGCACCGTGTCGGCCAGCTCGGCGTCGAGCGGCTGGGGCGCCACGATCAGGGCGGTGAGCGCCATCCCGCCGAGTTTAGCAGCGGCGCGCGCCACCCGCCCGCCGCGCCGGCGGGGCAAAATGAGGAGTCAAGGAGCTCCGATGCCGTCCACCGACTATCACCACATCCGGTTCGAAGTCGCGACGAACGGAGTCGCGACCCTCACCTTCAACCTCCCGCGCATGGCGAACGCGATGGACCTCCTCGGCGTCCAGGAGACGCTGGACGCTCTCCGTTCGTGCGAGACACGGCCGGACGTCGGCGCGGTCGTACTGACCGGAGCGGGCGACCACGCTTTTTCGGCCGGCTTCAACCTCAAGGAGATTCCTTTCGCGGACTGGAAGGCCGACGAGATCCGCAAGCACTTCGAGACTCTCGCGATGTGGTGGCACCAGGTCCTGCACAAGATCGTCCACCTTCCAAAGCCCGTTCTCGCCGCCGTCAACGGAGTCGCCGCCGGCGTCGGCTTCGGCATGACGCTCGCGGCCGACATGGCGGTGGCCGTGGACAGCGCCCGGTTCGTCTGCGCCTGGCACTCCATCGGACTCGCCAACGACGCCGCCACCAGCTACACGCTCGTGAAGATCGTGGGCTTCCGGCGGGCCATGGAAATGATGCTCACGAACAGGAGCCTGACTGCAGCGGAGGCGCTGGACTGGCAGATCCTGAACCGCGTTTACCCTCGCGCCGACTTCCGGACGAATGTCGCCCAGATCGCCGCCGACCTCGCCGCCGGCCCCACGCACCTCCAGGCGATGGCCAAGTCGCGCTTCCACGCCGGCTGGCGCCAGTCGATCGAGGAATGCACCGAGATCGAGATTGCCAACGTCATGGAATCGCTCGATGACCCGTACTTCAGGAAGGCCCTGGACCAGTTCCTGAGCAAGGCGGGCCGGTCGGACAAACTCCAGGTGCGGCTGCCTCCGAGCGGCGGGAGCTCGACGATTTCGGAGAAGGGCTGAGTTGGACTCGCGCGAACGATTCCAGCAGGTCCTGAAGAAGTACCGCCTCGATCCGGTCGAGCCTGGCGGCGACGAATGCTGGTCGCCCGAGCTCGAGACGGTGCCCCGGGGACGGCTCGAGGAGATCCAGAGCGACAAGCTGGTCGCCGCCGTGGCCTTCCTCTGGGACCACTCCCCGCTCTACCGGCGGCTGCTGGAGCAGAAGGCGGTGCGGCCCGCCGACGTCAGGGGACTCGACGACCTCCACAAGCTGCCCATCGTCACCCGCGAGGCGTTCGTCGAGAGCCAGAAGGCCGCTCCTCCCTGGGGCGACTACTCTCCAATCTCGCAGGAGATCTGGACCCGCGACGGGTGGCTCCTCTTCACGACGGGCGGGACGACGGCCGCGCCTCGGCCTTTCCGCATGACCCGATTCGACCGGGACCAGGCGAGCTGGCTCTTCGCCCGCGCCTTCTGGGGCATGGGCGTGCGTCCTGGCGACGTGGGGACCTTCATCACGAGCTACGGTGCCCACATCTTCTTCTGGGAAGCCCAGCAGGGGATGCACCACCTCGGCTGCCCGGTGATCGCCCTCGGCGGCGCCGACCTGAAGCGGCGCATCGAGTTCCAACGGACCTTTCCGGCCACGGTCTTGGGAGCGACGGCCTCCTTCGCGCTCTTCCTCGGCGAGCAGATGAAGGCGGCGGGACTCGACCCGCGGCAGTCCGGCGTGAGGATCCTGTTCAACGGAGCCGAACCCGGAGGCTGCGTTCCCGCGACCAAGAAGCGGGTCGAGGATCTGTGGGGCGCCACGCTCCACGAGTTCTTCGGGGCCACCGAGACCGGGATGACCTGCCACTCGTGCCGGTTCGAAGCCGCACAGAAGGACCGCGCCATGAACCTTCACTTCATGGAGGACAGCTGCATCCCGGAGGTGGTGGACCCCAAGACCTTCGAGCCGGTGCCCGAAGGCGAGGACGGGGTGCTCGTCGTGAGCGGCCTGAGCTCCGAGGGCACGCCCATTCCTCGCTATCTCCTCGGGGATTCCACGCGGCTGACCACGGAGCGCTGCGGCTGCGGCCGCACGACGGCGCGCGCCGTGGGAGGGATGTACGGGCGACTGGACGACATGCTGTCGCTGCGGGGCGCCCACGTCTATCCGAGCGCGATCGAGGACGTGGTCCGCGGCATACCGGACATCACCGAGGCCTACGAGATCGTCGTCGAGAAGCGCGGTGGCCAGGACCACGTCACGGTCCGCTGCGAGCCGCGCCGCGATATCGCGGAGGCGCACTGGCCGGAAGTCGGAGAGACGGTCGTCCGCGAGGTCTCGAGCGCGCTCGAAGTGAAGGTGGCCGTCGTCCTCGAGGCCTACGGGACGCTCTCGCGGGACTTCAAGGTGAAGCGGATCCGCGATCTTCGCGGTGCGTAGGGAGCGAGGGCCGGCGGGTGAGTTGGTCTATACTGATATAGACCAGCGGAGGACGCATGGCGACGGCGAAGTTGTTTCGCAACGGACGCAGCCAGGCGGTCCGGCTACCCAAGGAGTTCCGATTCGAGGGAGAAGAGGTGTCGATCCGGCGAGAGGGAGAG
>JBKPBQ010000188.1:0-6357 GCA_046726955.1 Acidobacteriota bacterium | reverse complement strand
CTTCTGGGTGGAGACCCTCTTCACGGTCGTGCTCTGGTGGGGCTTCGAGCGGCTCGTCGCCGCCGACGACCGCTCCTCGCTGCGCCTCGCGATCGTGGCCGGATTCCTGCTCGGCCTCTCGATCCTGGCCCGCGAGACCGTCCTCTACTTCCTGCCGATCGCCGCGGTCTGGCTGGCCTGGCGCCGCCCCGGCGGCGCGCGGCGCGGTGTCGCGTTCCTCGTCGTCGCGATCCTCACCGTGGCCCCGTGGACGCTGCGCAACTGGATGGTCTACGGGGCATTCGTGCCCGTCTCGACCGCGGGCGCGCTCAATCTCTGGCAGGGCAATGCCCGCATCTCGCGGGAGGAGGTATACGAGCAGTACTGGGCGGTCCACGGACGGATCGAGAAGTACCACCTGGCCCGCGAGAAGGGCCTCGAGGCCATCCGCGAACGGCAGCCGGGATGGATCTTCGAGAAGCTCGTCCAGGAGATGCCGAACTTCTGGGAAGCGGACAGCCAGGCCCTCGTGCACGTCGTGCGTGGCGCCTACGGCCGCTATCCGCCGGCGCTCGCGATCGCCGTCGTCCTGCTCTTCCTGCTGCCTTTCTTCGTATGCCTGGCCGGCCTCGTCTTCGGCCTCATGGCGCTGCCGCTCGCGCGCGGTCCGCTGCTGCTCGTCGGCTTCCTCGCCTACTACAACCTCATCCACGTCGCGGCCCACGGCTACGCGCGCTACCGCCTGCCCGCCATGCCCGTCCTCTTTCTGCTGACGGGGTTCGCCTGGGCCTCGTGGCGACGGAAGGAGTATCCCGCGCTCTCCAGGACGCGCCGCACCGCGGGCGCCGTCGCGGCACTCGTGCTCGCTCTTTCCGTGACCCCCACCCTCTCCTCGTGGTTCGTCGACCGCTGGATGGACCACGCGGAGACGGGCGAGGCCGCGGAGGAGGGGGCGTCTCCGTGAGGTGGCGGCTCCCCTTCGCGATCCTCGTCGGCCTGCTCGTGCGCGTGCCCTTCTGGATCGAATCCCTCCGCACGCCGGTAGACGCCGACACCGCGATCATCGGCCTAATGGCGCGGCATCCCGGCGTGGGCACGACGATGTGGGGACAGCCGTACGGCTCGCCACTCGACGCCTGGGTGGCGACGCCGTTCGTTCTCGTCCTCGGCTCGACGACAGACGCGCTACGCCTTCCCGTCTTCCTCCTGGGGCTCGCCCTCGTGCCGATCGCGTGGGCGCTCGGCCGCGCCCTCCACGAGGACGCGGCCTTTCCGGCGGCGCTGCTCCTCGCCTGTCCGCCGCCTTACTTCCTGCTGATGTCGGCCCTCCCTCCGCCCTTCTACGCGACGACGCTCGCGCTCTGCGGGGCGATCCTCGTCCTGTCGCTGCGCCTCGGCGAGAAGCTCGGCCGGGGAGAGATTCCGACGGCGAGCCTGGTGCTCGTGGGCGCCCTCGCCGGGCTCGCGGTGTGGACCCACCTCATGTCCGTGAGCGTCGTCGCCATGAGCGCCGTCTACCTGTTCGGCCGGGCCCGGGGCCGGCGCCGCGCGCTGCTCGTCGCCCTCGGGGCGATGGTGGTGACGAGCGCGCCCTGGTGGATGGGCGCCCTCGCGGACTGGCAGGCCACGCGCATCGTGCGGGTGGCCGACCGCGAGCAGACGACGCTCGGCCATCTGCGCGAAGTGGTGCCGAGGCTCTACGAGCCCCTGGGCGGCGTCCTGGGCACTCACGTTCCCGTCGTCGCCGACTCGGAGGACTTCGTCCTGCGGAGTCCCGCACCCATCGCCGCCGGCCTCATCCTCGTCTATGGCCTGCTGCTGATCCTCGCCGCACGGCGCGCCGTCGCCCACCCGCCCGCGGCCTTCCTCCTCGCCACCGCCGCCCTCGGCGTCATCGCCTTCGCGCTGCCGGTGCGCTCCGCGCCCCACACGATCCGCTTTCTCACCCCGATCTACCTGCCGCTGGCCGTCCTCGCGGCCTGGGCGTTCGTGGCTGCCGGTCGTCCGCGACGCAGCCTGGTCGCGGTCCTCGCTCTGGCCGGGCTGCATCTCGCCGCGGGCTCGAAGCTCCTCGAAGCCTGGCGGGGCGCGGACCGCACCGAGCCTCCGTTCCTGCTCGCGGACCTCGCTCCGGCGCTCCGCTTCCTCGAGGGACACGCGCTCCACCACGCCTATGCCTCCTACGGTCCCGCCTACCGCATGACCTGGGAGAGCGGCGAGCGGGTCGTGGTCTCCCAGCCCTGGAACGAGCGCTTCCGGCACTACCCGCTCCCGCTGCTCGACGAGGTCCGCTTCGCCAAGGACGTGGCCTGGGTCCTCACGCCCGCGATCCCCACGGACCTGCCGTCGCCCAGGGCCTTCGAGGACGCGCTGGGTGCGTTAGGCGGGACGTGGAAGCGCACGGAGGCCGGGGCCGCGACCCTCTACCACGACTTCCGGCCTCCCTTCGGCGCGACGGTCGAGCCTTGGCCGGACGCGGGACGGGCGGGGGACGGGAACCTCGAGAGCGCGCTCACTCCCGATCCCCAGGCCCCGACCGTCTTCCGGCTCCCCGAGCCCCGCGCGCTCGACGCGATCACGCTCGTGGCCGGCCTCGACGGCCCGAGGCTCCTGCGAAGCCTCGACGTGGAGGTGAGCGCGGACGGATCGACGTTCGAGACGGTGGCCCGCCGGCGTCGCCGCGAAGAGCGCGAGGATCTGCGGTGGGTGAACGGCCATCCCCAGGCGGTGCTCGACCACGACCTCCTCGCCGTGCCTCTCGGGGGACGCCGCGTGGCGGCCGTGCGGATCGCCCCCTACGCGTCCGCGGATCCCTGGACGCTCGGGGAGCTGCTGCTGCACCCGGCGCAGCCGGCCGAGGAGCGCGCGCCGTGGAGCGAGTGGCTGGACCCGCACCTCGGATGGCCGGAGCGCGCGCGGGTGCTCGCCAAGGACCCGAAGACCGACCGCGAGGACTGGTACTGGCGGGTCCTCCTGGCCTCACGCCACGCGCCCCTTCGCTAGCAGGGTGCTGAAAAAGCAGCCGTTGACAGACGCGCGCGCGACGTCGCGCGCCGCGCGAGGACACTTTTCATCACCCTGCCTAGCCGTGCCACAATGATTTCGTGAAGGAGCTGGAGCCCCTCTTCGTCGGCCGGACGTTCGACGACTTCCTGTTCCGGCCGCAGCACACGCCCGTGGGCTCGCGGCGGCACGTGGACCTCACGATGCCCCTGCTGCCGGGGGTATCGCTGTCGCTGCCCATCGTGGGCGCGAACATGGACACCGTGGTCGGAGAGGAGATGGCGAAGACGCTCGCCCTCGAGGGCGCGCTGGGCTTCCTGCACCGCAACTGCACGATCGCGGAGCAGGCGGAGCATGTGCGCTACGTGAAGACGCGCCACTCCTACGTGATCTCGGAGCCGGTGCTGCTGCCGAAGACGGCGACGATCTCCCAGGCACGGCAGATGATCCGCCGGCACAACGCGAGCGGGATCCTGATCGAGGAGGCGAAGGGGAGCGGGCTCCTCGCCGGGATCCTCTCCCACCGCGACATGCCCCTCGACCGGACCGCCGAGGACCGCCCGGTGAGCGACTTCATGACGCCCCGGGAGCGGCTCGCCACGCGCCCGCCTTCCGTCGCGATCGAGGAAGCTCAGCAGGTGATGTTCGACCATCGAGTGGAGAAGCTGCCGCTCGTGGACGAAGGGAACAAGATCCGCGGCCTCATCACCATGCGGGACCTCAAGCTGTTCAAGCAGAAGCCGCACTCCTCCAAGGACACGCGGGGACGGCTGCGCGTGGGCGCGGCCATCGGCGCCACGGGCGACTGCCTGGAGCGCGCGGCGGCGCTCCTCGCCCAGGAAGTGGACTGCATCCTCCTCGACGTGGCCCACGCCGATTCCGCGGTGGTGGAGACCGCGGTGCGTGAGTTCCGGAAGCGCTTCGCCGGCGTCCCCCTCGTGGTCGGCAACGTGGCCACCGCCGAGGCGACGCGCTGGCTCGTCTCGCTGGGCGTCGACGCGATCAAGGTCGGCGTCGGACCCGGACGTGGATGCCGCACGCGGCTGGAGACGGGCGCGGGCGTTCCCCAGCTCCAGGCCGTGCGCGAGGCCTACGTCGCCACCGAGGGCCGCGTGCCCGTCATCGCCGACGGCGGCGTGCACGACGACAAGGACGTGTTCCTCGCCATCGCTTGCGGAGCGTCCATGGTGATGCTCGGGAGCCTGCTCTCGGGGACCGACGAGGCTCCCGGCATGATGGTCGAGGACCCGGCGACGCGCCAGAAGATGAAGCTCTATCGCGGCATGACCTCGCCGGAGGCGGTGGCGGACGGCACGGACGCCGAGCAGCTCGCCGAGGCGCTCCGCACCCCCGCGGAAGGGCAGTCCGTGCGCGTGCCGTACGTGGGGAGCGTCGTGACCATCCTGGGCCGCCTGCGCGGGCACCTGCAGTCCGCGGTGAGCTACGCCGGCGAGCACGACCTCAAGAGCGCGCAAGCGAAGATCGCCCAGGATCCCGCGCGCTACCTGATTCCGCTGTCCGAAGCCTCGCGCCGGGAGTCGTTCGTCCGCTGATATCACCCCGACCATACCTTGCGGTTCTTCGTCTACTTCTATGCGGGCCTTCCGGACGGCCGGGTCGACGCTCGATCGCGCGAGGAAAGAGGATCGGCCCTCGGGACATGAACATCGGCGCCACGCATGGATTTGGCGGAACCCCCTGATCGTGCGAGTTTCCTCGGGCTCCGCTGCGCAGCCGCGGTCGTCCTGGCCCTTGCCGGCACAGGCTGCGGAACCGCCCGCAACTACCTCGACCCAGAAGGCCCGATGTACGAGACCCAGTATGCGCGGCAGGTCCCCGAGGCAACCGGTGCCCGGCGGCTGCGCGTGGTCACCTTCAACATCGAGTATGCCATCCACGTGGACCGGGCCATCGCCGTCCTGCAGGACACCGCGGTTCTCCAGGGGCTCGACGTCCTCGCGCTCCAGGAGATGGACGCGCCGGGAGTGGACAAGATCGCCGCGGCGCTCGGCCTCAACTCCGTCTATGCGCCTGGAGGCGTCCATCCGAGCTCGGGTCGCGACTTCGGCTGCGCACTGCTCTCGCCGTGGCCGCTCGTCGAGCCGCGTAAGGTCCTGCTGCCGCACGGCGCCCGGGGAACGGGGCTGAGGCGCGCCGCGATTGGAGCGACGCTGATGCGGGGCGACGAGCGCATCCGCGTCTACTCCGTTCACCTCCCGGCTCCTTTCGGCGTGTCCGGCGCGGGCAGGCGGGACGAGGTCGCGACCCTGCTCGCGGACGCCGCCGACTCGCGTGATCCCGTGGTGATCGCCGGCGACCTCAACTCCCACGGGCTGGGCGAGCAATTCGTGAAGGGCGGCTACACGTGGCTCACGCGCTACGTGGGCGCCACGACCACCGAGGTGGGAGTTCTGCATCTGGCCTACGATCACGTCTTCACGAAAGGACTGGGCGCGGCCACTCCCGGTCCCGCCGTGGGGATCGTCCGGGACAACAAGAAGGCGAGCGACCACCATCCCGTATGGGCGCTCATCGACGCGGGGGAGGGGGAGGGGCCCCGATGACTCGGGCCGCGAGCGAGGGGCTTGCGCAGCGCTAGGTCGCTGCTCTGCCTCGTCCTGGCGGCACCGGCCCCGACGGCGGCCGCCGCGGACGCGCTCGGTCCACTCCCCGACTCGTACGCGGCTCGTGGCGTGCCGGCGGCCTTCGCCGATCCCGACTGGACGAAGGGGGTGGCGGAGGCGCGCGCGATCTACGAGCGGTTCGTCGTTCGTGGGGAGGCCGTGCCCGCCAGCCTCGTGGCGCTCAGCTACCCGACCACGGGCCAGAACCGCGTGGACGTGAGGGTCGGGGTCCGGGATTCCTGGACCGCGATCCTGGGCGCGATCCGGGGGGCCCGCCAGTCCATCGACATCACGATGATCGGATGGCAGGTGGACGAGCTCGTGCCGTTCCACAAGGCCGAGACCTTCGGGTTCGAGCTGATCGACACGCTCTGCGCGGCGGCGCGCCGCGGGGTGAGCGTGAACGTCGCGGTCAACGACATGTGGTTCAAGCAGAAGGGATGGTATCTGACCGGCGGTTTCGACCGTCACTTCGACAACGCGATCAAGAAGGGGAGCTGCCAGGACGAGCACGGAAAGAAGCTCCGCTACGTCCGGGGCATCGCCTGGCACAGGGGAAGCGACTTCGTCGTCGGGCGCTACGACCACCGCAAGGTCTGGATCATCGACGGCGAGACCGCGTTCGTGGGCGGCTACACCGTCAGCGACGAGATGCGCGACAACATGTTCGACCTGGAGTGGGAGCTCCGGGGGCCGGTCGTCGCGCAGCTCCAGGCGAACTTCCTGCTCGGCATGGCCTACGCGAAGGCGC
>JBKPBQ010000187.1:0-8292 GCA_046726955.1 Acidobacteriota bacterium | reverse complement strand
AGACGAGGCCGAGCGGCTCCCGGGCCGCCGGCCCGAGGGCGAGCCCGGGCAGCGACCTCTCGCGGGCGCGCTCCTTGATCTCGGCGAGGTCGCGGCTGCGCACCCCCGCGTCGCGCTGCGCTTCCACCTCGCGGATCTCCGAGGGCAGCGTCGTGGAAGCGGGATTGAGGTCCAAGGCGAGCCGGTACTCATCCATCGCTTCCTTGTAGAGCCCGCGGCCGGCGAGACGACGCGCGGCGGTCGTGTGCCCGGTCGAGGCACGGATGCGCGCCGCCTCCAGCGCTCGGCGGTACTGGACGTTGTCGGGGTGCTCCTTGAGCGCCTTCGAGTACTCGAGGACGGCCCGGTCGTAGTCGTGCGAGCGGTCCGCCTTCTCCCCCGCCCGGAAGGCGGCCGAGGTCGCGCACCCGGCGAGGGCCAGGGCGAGCGCGGCCGCGAACGCCGCTCGCATCGCCGTCATCCGCGGATCACTTCCACTCCCGGAGGCACCACGAAGCGGAAGAGCTTGTCGGGTAGCCCGGTGTTCTCACGCACGTCGTCGAAGCGGAAGAGGCTCTTGTTGCCCTGCGCGTCCTGCACCTGGATGCCGCGCAGCTGGCCGGAGGGATCGAGGTCCACGAGCAGGACCTCGACTTCGGGATCGGGCTTGCGGGGAGAGAGCCGGACGCGGTACACGCCCTCGGAGGGCGGGGTGTCCAGGCGCGCCTCGAAGTCGTCGAGGAGGCCGCCCTTTCCGGACAAGAGTCGCGTCGCCACACCGCGCTCCTGGTCCTGGTCGCGCACGATCACCTGGCGGTCCGCGGGCACGTAGAACCAGTAGGTCCGGCCGTCGGAGAGGAAGGTCTTCTTCTCGGGGTCCTTGTACTCCCAGAGCATCCGGCCGGGACGCTTCAGGCGGACGACGCCACGCTCCACGATCTCCTTCCCGAGCACCCCCGACCGGTAGCTCTGCACGAACCGTGCGGTCATGTCCTGGGCGCGCGCCTGGCGCTCCTCGAGCCGACGCACCAGGCTCTCGGCCAACGAGGCGTCGGTTTCGGCGGGGAAGGCGAGCGCGGCGAGGAGGATCGCGATCATGGCGCCGGCAGAAAGCATGATAGCGTACCGCTGGGCATGTCGCTCATCGGCAACCTCAGCGACGTCGCTCTCGGCGACGTACTCCGGCTGTTTGCCGCATCGGGCAAGACCGGCCTCCTCACTGCCTCGGGGCCTGGAGGCCGACAGACGCTCATCCGGCTGAACCGCGGCTCGATCGTGCACGCGACCGCCGGACGTCTGCAGGGCGACGACGCCATCCTCGACCTCTTCGGATGGAAGGAGGGCCAGCTCGCCTTCGTCCCCGAGGAGAAGGCGATCGACCCCAACGTGACGCTGGGTGTCGACGTGCTCATCCTCGAAGGCGTGCGCACCGGGGAAGCGTTCCACCGCCTGAACGAGCTCATCCCGCACGACCGCGTCGTGTTCCAGACGGCTCCGGGCCCGGAGACCGATCGGCAATACCCGCTCGGCGCGAGGGAGTGGAGCGTGCTGCGGGCGGTGGACGGCGTGCGGGACGTGCGCGACCTTCAGGAGGCCTCCGGGCTCGAGCGTCCCGACGTCGCCCGCATCCTCTTCGAGCTCGCGGAGGCGGGCTTCCTCGAGCCGGTGGACGCGCAGAAGACGCTACGCGCCCAGCTTCCGGGACGCTTCGCCCGCGAGACCGCGGAGGTGGACGACCGCCTCGAGCAGGAGTGGCGCCTCATGAGCCGCTTCCTCGAAGGCATTGCGCGCGTCGAGGTCCGGAACTTCTCGCGCAAGGCGCGGCGCCTGCCCGTCGCCTTCCGGAGCGGGCTCGGCCGCGACATCGTGCTCCCGCGCTCGACGTTCTCCGAGCTCGGCCTGCGCGAGGGCGAGGACGTGCACGTCCGGCCGGTGGCCTGAGGCCGTCCTGGGACGGTTCCGGGCGGTCCTCGCCGTCTGGCTCCTCGTCGGCGCCTGGGTCAACGCTCCCTACGTCCGCGCTGCGCTCTCGCCTCCCCCCGGCCGCGTCTTCGCGGGCACCTTCCATTGGATCGACGACTTCTACAACTACGTGTCCTACGTGCAGCAGGCCGAGGACGGCGCCTTACTCTTCCACAACAAGCTCGAACCGGCGTCGCATCCGGCCCGCCTCGTCAATCTCGAGTGGTGGACGATCGGCCGGATCTCCGCCGTCGTCGGCCGGCATCCCTTCCTGGCCTATCGGCTCTTCGGGCTCCTCGCCTCACTGGCGCTCCTCGCTAGTGTCGATGCCTGGCTGCGGCGCGCCGGTCTCCCCGCGTCCCACCGGTTTTGGTCTCTCCTCCTGGTGGCGACCGGCGGCGGCCTCGGCGGCCTCGTCTTCGAGCTGACCGAACGGCCCGTGGGCGAGAGCCTCGACCTCTCGACTGGCTGCTTTCCGTTCATCGGCATGCTGTCCAACCCGCACTTCACGGCAGGGACGGCGCTCCTCGCCTGGGGACTCTTCGCATTCGAGTCCGGCCGGTCGTGGCTCGGGATCCTGCTCGGAAGCTGCCTCGCGCTCGTCCGACCGTACGATGCCGTGACGCTGGTCGCGGCGCGCGTGCTCGCGGTGGCCGCCGTCGAGCCGCCACGGCGCTGGCTCCACGGGTGGATTCCTCTCCTCGGCCTCGTGCCCGTCTACGCCTACGACCTCTGGATCTTCTTCTTTGCCGGCCCGACGTTCGCCGGCGTCCAGGCGCGCTACGCGTTCCCGGCCTGGGGACCGTTCGTCTGGGCGCTCGGTCCTGCCGTACTCCTCGCGGCCTTCGCACCTCCGCCGTCCCGGGCCGACGAGGCGGGACGCGCGCGCTTCCACCTCTGGGCCTGGGTTCTCGTCGCCGCCGGAATCACCTTCCTGCGGGTCGGAGGCTTCTCTCTCCAGTTCGGCGTCGGCCTCGGCGCCCCGCTCCTGATGCTGGGAGCCCTCGCGCTGTCGCGCCGTCCGCCCGCGTTCACCGCTGTCGCCGTGCTCGTCATGGGGACTACGACCCTCGTCGCCACGCGGATCGTCCTCGCTCCCGACCCGAACTGGTTCGTGGCGCGCGAGACGATGGCGGCGGCCGAAGCGCTCCGCTCGCGTTGCCGCCCGAGCGACGTCGTCTACGCCCCGCCGGACATCAGCCTGTACGCCATCGGGCTGAGCGCGTGTCGCGCGGTCGTCGGCCACGAAGCGGCCGCGGCTTTCGCGGAGCGGAGCGCGGAGATGCACCGCTTCTACGCCGAGGCGGCTCCCGAGGAGCGCCGGCGGATCCTCGACCGCTACGGGATCACGTTCCTCGCGCTCCCCGGTGACGCCGGGCTCGAGCCCGTCGCCTTCCTCGGCGCGGGCAGCGGCTTCCAGAAAGAAGTGACCGTTTCCGGGCCGGTGGCGCCGATCTCCTGGTACGCGCGGCGCCGCTCGCTGCCTTGAGCACCGGAGCCGCAAGAGAACGGTTGCCCCGGCGTTAAGCGACTGTTAACATTCGGAATCCGTGATGCGGCTGCTGCCCGCCGTTGCCGCCTTGTCGCTCTGCGCGGGCCACGCTCTCTCCGCCGCCGAGCCTCCGTCGCGCGAGGTCCGCGGCCTCTGGGTCGTTCGGACGGCGCTCGTCTCGCCCGCGCAGGTGGACCGCGTGGTGGACGAGGCGACCGAGGCCGGGTTCAACACGCTCTTCGTGCAGGTCCGAGGACGTGGCGACGCGTTCTACGAGTCGCGTCTCGTCTCGCGTAGCCTTCTGCTCGCGCAGCAGCCGCCGAGCTTCGATCCCTTCGCGCGGCTCCTCGACCGCGCCCGCGCGCGGGGCCTCGAGGTCCACGCGTGGGTCAACGTCCTCCTGACCGCGCACTTCGGCCAGCCGCTTCCCGAAGGGCACATCCTGCGCCAGCACCCCGACTGGGTCATGGTCCCGCGCTCCTCGGCGGCCGCGGGGCTCGGCACGACACCGGCCGGTC
Organism: Acidobacteriota bacterium; assembly: GCA_046726955.1. Taxonomy (GTDB): domain Bacteria; phylum Acidobacteriota; class Vicinamibacteria; order Fen-336; family Fen-336; genus CAVPGH01. The sequence goes on along the minus strand of JBKPBQ010000187.1, from coordinate 4,341 downwards.
TCTTCCGGCTCGGCAACCAGGCCAAGGGCGATCCGGACGTGGAAGGCCAGTACCTCTCGCCCTCCGCGCCGGGGGTGGTGGAGCACCTCGAAGCTGTGGTGCGGGAGATCGTGCGGGCGTATCCCGTGGATGGGCTGCACCTCGACTTCATCCGGTATCCCAACGCCGACTACGACTACTCGCCGGCCGCGCTCGAGGGCTTCCGCCGCCTGCGCAGGGAAGGCGACCTGCTCAACGGTCCTGCCCGCAACCCCGAGGCGTGGGACGAGTACCGCCGGAGCTGCGTGACCGTCCTCGCGTCGCGGCTGAGCGCCCTTGCTCGCAAGGAAAGGCCGGGGATCGTGGTTTCCGCCGCGGTGACACCGGACGAGGCCCAGGCCGTCTCCCAGCGCTTCCAGGCCTGGCCGCGCTGGCTCAACGAGCGGCTGCTCGACGCGGTCGTCCCGATGGCCTACACGCCCGAGAACCGCATCTTCACCGCGCAGATCCAGCAGGCGCGCTCGCTCGTCCTCGCCGGCCAGCGTCTCTGGGCGGGCATCGGCGCCTACCGCCTGGACCTGCCCGGCATCGTGGAGAAGATCCAGCTCGCGCGAGAGTCGGGCGCCACCGGCGTCGTCCTCTTCTCGCACGAGTCGCTGGCCACGGCGGACCTGCAGCGGCTGCGCGAAGCCGCCTTCACGCCGGCGGCCGCGGGAGCGGGGGCCCGTACGGCCGGGGGAGGCGCGGGCTCGCGTTGAGGCACGCGGGGAGGGCGGTCCTCGTCCTCCTCTTCGCTGCGTCCTGTCGACATCCCGGCGGCAAGACCCAGCCCCCGGCCGCGCCGGCCACGCCGCCGCCGCCCTCGTATCCCTGGGCGCGCGCGACGCTCGCCCGGCTGAGCCTGCCCGAAAAGGTCGGCCAGATGATCGGCGTGCGCGTCGCCGGCCTGCCGCGGAATCCGAGCTCGGCCGCGGCCCAGCGACTGCTCCAGCAGGTCCGCGTCTTGAAGGTGGGGACGCTCGTCGTCTTCGACTCGGAGGTGGGCTCGCTGCCGCGCCTGCTGAACGAGCTGCAGGGAGCCGCCGAGCTGCCGCTGCTCGTCTCCGCCGACATGGAGCGCGGTCTGGCCTTCCGCATCCGGCGCGGCGTCGTGCCGCTTCCGTTCGCGATGGCGCTCGGGGCCACGCGCTCTGCGGACGCGGCGCGGTTCGCGGGAGAGGTCGCGGCCCGCGAGGGACGCGCGCTCGGCATCCACTGGGCTTTCGCCCCCGTGGCCGACGTGAACAACAACCCGGCCAACCCGGTGATCAACGTCCGCTCGTTCGGCGAGGACCCCGCGCTCGTGGCCGATCTCGTGGCCGCTTTCGTCAAGGGAGCGAAGTCGGGAGGCCTCCTCACGACCGCCAAGCACTTCCCCGGCCACGGAGACACCGCGATCGATTCCCACCTGCAGGTGGCGACGGTCGCCGCGGACCGCGCGCGCCTCGAGTCGGTGGAGCTCCTGCCGTTCCGGCGGGCGGTCGAGGCCGGGGTTGACTGGGTGATGATGGGCCACATCGCCGTCCACGCCCTCGATCCGACCGACACGCCGGCGACGCTCTCGCCGCCCATCGCCGACGTCCTACGCTCCGAGCTCCGGTTCACCGGGCTTCTCGTCACGGACGGCATGGACATGGCCGGCGTGCGCCCGGCCTGGACGGGAGAAGCGGCGGTGCGCGCGGTGCAGGCGGGCGCGGACCTCGTCCTCCTCCCGCCCGAGCCGGACGTGGCCGTCCAGTCGCTGGTGCGCGCCGTGAAGGAAGGCCAGCTCACCGAGGCGCGGATCGACGAGTCGGTGCGGCGGATCCTGGAGACGAAGGAGAGGCTCGGCCTCGACCAGAACCGCCGGGTGGACCCTGAGGCGACGCTCAAGAGCCTGCAGCGCCCCGAGGACATGGCCCGGTCGGACGAGATCGCGCGGGCCTCGATCACCGTCGTCCGGAACGAAGGCGGCATCCTCCCGCTCCACGCCGAGGCTCCGCTTCGGCTGCTCCACCTGGTGCTCTCCAGCGACGTCCGCAACCCGCTCCTCCTCGGAATACCGGAGGACGAGCTCGAAGCGCGCCGCATTCCGACGGAGACGGTGAGCCTGGGGCCGGAGGTCTCGGCGGAGACGACGGCTGCGCTCGTCGCGCGCGCCCCGCAGTTCACGCACGTCGTCGCCTCCTGCTTCGTGCGAGTGGGGGGAGCGCGGGCGACCGCGGACATGTCGGAGAGCCACGCCCGGCTCCTGGAAGCGCTCGTCCGGGCCGGGCGGCCGGTGGTCGTTCTGTCGTTCGGCAGCCCGTACCTGCTGCGCCAGATGCCCGACGTCCCCGTCTTCGTGGCCGCGTACGGAGGAGCGGAGTCGAGCCAGCACGCGGCCATGGCCGCGCTCTTCGGAGAGTATGCTGTCCGCGGAAAGCTGCCGGTGACGCTGCCGGGGCTCTATCCCTACGGGCACGGCCTGGAGGTGGCGAAGCACGACATGACTCTGCGTACGGCGAACCCGCCGGACATGGGATTCCGGCCCGAGGGGCTCGAGCAGGCCGACGCGGTGATGGAGGCCGCGGTCCGCGACAAGGCGTTCCCCGGGGGAGTCCTCGCGGTGGGCAAGGACGGTGCGCTCGTCCACCTGCGCGCGTTCGGCCGCCTTTCCTACGACCCGGGTGCGGCGGAAACGAGCGCGACGACCATCTACGACCTCGCGAGCCTGACCAAGGTGATCGTGACCACCACGATGGCCATGATCCTGGTGGACGAGGACAAGCTCGATCTCGCGAAGAAGGTGTCGGACTTCGTCCCCGGCTTCAAGGGCGGCGGCAAAGAGAAGGTGACGGTCGCGGAGCTCCTCACGCACTCGTCGGGCATCGACTGGTGGGCGCCGCTCTACAAGGAGCTGAAGACCAGGCCCGCCTACCTGCAGCGGATCCTGGCCATGGATCTCGCCTACGAGCCGGGCACGAAGTCCGTCTACAGCGATCTCGGGGTGATGCTGCTCGGGGAGGTGCTGGAGCGCGTGGCGGGGGAGTCGCTCGAGAGCTTTGCGTCCAAACGGATACTCGAACCGCTTGGCATGAAGGACACCAGGTATCACCCCGCGCCCGCCCTGCTTCCGCGGATTGCCCCGACGGAATTCGACCCCTGGCGCGGGCGCGTGGTGATTGGAGAGGTCCACGACGAGAACGCCTTTGCTCTCGGAGGCATCGCACCGCACGCCGGGCTGTTCGGGACCGCGCCCGACCTCGCGCGCTTCGCACAGATGCTCCTCTACGGGGGAGTGCTCGACCACCACCGGATCGTCTCCCGAGCCACCGTCGAGCGCTTCACGAAGCGGGCGGGGATACCCGGGTCCACGCGCGCTCTCGGTTGGGACACCGCGGCCGACGAGACGGGCACTCGCAGCTCCACTCCCGGCGCCTCCGGCTACTCGTCCGCCGGGAGCCGGCTCTCGCCCACGTCGTTCGGACACACGGGGTTCACCGGGACGTCGATGTGGATGGACCCGGAGCGGCGCCTCTTCGTGGTCCTGCTCACGAACCGTGTCCACCCCACGCGCGAGAACAACGCGATCCGCCAGGTGCGCTCGTCGGTGGCGGACGCGGTCGTAGACGCTCTCGCGCGCTGATGCTCGCCGTCGCCCTGCTCCTCGGCGCGGCCCCGGCCGTCCAGGTCGGGCTCGAGCGTGTGGAGGCCGATGGCGGGCGTCCGCTACTCGGCAAGCGCGTGGGCCTCGTCGTCCACGCGGCTTCGGTCACCGCGGACGGGCGCCACGCGGTGGACGTGTTACGCACGCTCGGAGTCGATGTCCGTCGGCTCTTCGGACCCGAGCACGGTCTGCGGGGCACCGCCGCCGCCGGAGAGACTGTGGAGAGCGGGAAGGACGCCGCATCCGGCCTCCCCGTGGTGAGCCTCTACGGCGAACGAACGAAGCCGCGCGCCCAGGATCTCGCCGGTCTCGACGTGCTCGTGGTGGACCTGCAGGACGCGGGCGTCCGCTTCTACACGTACGCGAGCACGATGCTCCTGTGCCTGGAGGCCGCCGCAGAGGCGGGACTCGAGGTCGTGGTCCTCGATCGGCCGAATCCCCTCGGCGGCGCGCGCGCGGCCGGGCCCATGCGCGATCCTTCCGAAGAGCTTCCCGTCCGCCTCGTGAACATGGCCCCCGGACCGCTCGTCCACGGCCTGACGCTCGGCGAGATGGCCCGCTACGCCAACGCGCGCCGCAGCGCTCCCGCTCGCCTGACGGTCGTTCCCATGACCGGGTGGAAGCGCACGATGACCTGGCCGGACACGGGTCGCCCCTGGGTTCCGCCGTCGCCCAACCTCCGTACGGCTGAGGCC
>JBKPBQ010000186.1:0-19156 GCA_046726955.1 Acidobacteriota bacterium | reverse complement strand
GGGAGGGCAGGACTTCGAGCCCGTGGCGCAGCGCGCGCGCGGACTCGGCGGCGCTCGCGAACGCGTCCGCGGTGAGCCGGCGCCGCACGGCGGCCAGGGCCTCGCCGAGCGGAACCGCGGCGTCGCGGAGGTCGGGCCGCGCCGATTGCATCCCCGCGAGGCTCTCCCCGAGGAGCGCGGCCATGTCCTGGATGCCGCCGAGGGCGCGGGCCTCGCTGACGTTGCCGCGGGCGAGGTCGCGCAGGCCCGCGGCGAGCGCGAGGAGCGCGCCCGCGAGGTTGCCGCTGTCTACGGTGGAGACGTAGCGCGGGCGCAGCGGGATCTTGGACCGCGTGTCGTACCAGTTGAGGAGGTGCCCGCGAAAGCGCTCCAAGCTCTCGACGCTCTCGAGCGTCCGCTCGAGGCGTCGCACGAGCTCCGCGGTGCTCACGTAGCCGAGGTCGTGGGCGGCGAGGAAGGAGAGGAGCGTGAGGCCGATGTTGGTGGGGGAGGTCCGGTGGGCGAGGAAGGGCCCGGGCTGCTCCTGGTAGTTGTCCGGAGGCAGCCAGCTGTCCTCCGCCCCCACGAAGGCGTCGAAGTAGCGCCATGTCTTGAGGGCGGTGCGGCGCAGCGCGCTGCGCTCGCGCGTGCCGAGCGCCGCCCGCTCGGTGTCGACCGGCTGGCTCAACCGATAGGCCACGAACGGCGCCGCGAACCAGAGCGCGAGGACCGGAAGGGCCACGGGCAGGGCCGCGGGTCGGGAGACGGCGACGACGGGGAGGAGGACGATGGCGGTGATCGGGCTCGCCGCCATCTCGAGGACGAAGAGCCGCGCGCCCTTCTCCACCATCAGGCCGGCCGCGCGCGCGGACGTGGCGGCGGCGGTCTCCCACTCGAGGAGCCGCCTCTGCGTGATGAAGAGCCGGACGAGCGTGAGGCCGATCGCGTGGACCATCTCCCAGGCGCGATAGGCGAGCAGCAGGAGGTCGAGCACCCAGCGGGCGAGCGCGACCTGCAGGTCCTCGGCGGTCTCGCGGAGGAACGGGCCCCACCGCCGCGGGCGGGCCTTGGGTCCGCGGAACACCCGGAGCGTCTCCCAGAGCACGGGCAGCCCGAGCACTCCGAAGGCGGCCGCGCTCCACACGAGGGGACGGCCGGGAAGGCCCGTCCACGCGGCGATGAGCAGGGCGAGGAGCGATGGAGCGAGGAGGCTGCGCCGAAGGTTGTCGAGGATCTTGAAGCGGGCGATGAGGGGCAGGCGGTTGCGGCGGAGCCCGCGGCTCGTCGGCACCCACGAGAAGAGCCAAAGCAGGATCTGCCAGTCGCCGCGCACCCAGCGGTGCTGGCGTCGCGCGTGGGCGAGGACGCTCGCGGGGTAGTCGTCAACGACCTCGACGTCGGTGACGAGCGCCGTGCGCGCGTGCAGCCCCTCGAAGAGGTCGTGCGAGAGCAAAGCGTTCTCGGGAACGCGCCCCTCGAGCGCGGCCATGAACGCGTCCACGTCGTAGAGGCCCTTGCCGGTGAAGATCCCCTCGCCGAAGAGGTCCTGGTAGAGGTCGGAAATGGCGGTCGTGTAAGGATCGACGCCGGTGTGTCCGGCGTAGAGCCGCGCGAAGACCGAGCCCGCCGCGCTCATGAGGGTCACGCTCACCCGCGGCTGGAGGATGCCGTACCCCTCGGTGACCCGGCCCTTGAGCGCGTCGTATCGGGGGCGGTTCAGGGGGTGGGCGAGGATCCCCACGAGCGACTGCGGCACGCCGCGGGGCAGCCGCGTGTCGCTGTCGAGCGTGAGGCAGTAGCGGACGTGGGGGAGAACGGAGAGGTCGCCGACCGTCAGCACGTAGCTCGTGTCGGTGGCCCCGCGCAGCAGGCGGTTGAACTCCTCGATCTTCCCGCGCTTGCGCTCCCAGCCCATCCACCTCCCCTCCTTCGGGTTGTAGCGGCGGGCGCGGTGGAAGAGGTAGAAGCGGTCCTGCCGGCCCTGGCCATGCCGCCGGTTGAGGGCGTGGACTCCTTCGCGGGCCGCGGCCAGGATCGCCGCGTCCTCCGGCATCGCCTCCGCGTCCGAGTCGGGCAAGTCGGTGAGGAGCGCGAAGTGGAGGAACGGCTCGAGGTTGCCGAGCGCCTGCACCTCGAGGTGCTCGACGAGCTCGCGCACGCGCTCGACGCTGTCGAGGATCGTGGGGACGACGACCATCGTTCGCGAGCTCTCGGGGATCCCCGCATCCGGGTTGAGGCGGGCGAGGCGCCAGGGCGGGATCGCGAAGGCGAAGAACCGCTGGAGGGCCTGCACCGCGACCTCCGTCGCGGGCAGGACGGCGAGCAGCGACACCCACGCGGGCCAGGAGCCGGAGGCGCCGGCGTGGCGCGCGTAGGCGAGGGCGAGGACGACACCGCCGGCGGTGAGGAGGGAGAGGCTCCCCAGGTAGAGCGCGGTGGCGTTGCGGAAGAGGAGCCGCCTCAGGAGCTGCGTGGGACCCGGAGAGAAGGCGACCTCGCGCTCGAACGCGCGGCGTCCGCCGCCGATCAGGTGGTAGCCGACGTGCTGGGCGCGCTCGTCGCGGCTCGCGCGCTCGGCGGCGAGCCGCGCGCTCTCCACGCAGTGCAGCGCCACCGCCACCTGCGCCTCGCCGGTGGGGTCGGCGAGCTCCTCGATCACGCGCCGGTAGCGGTCGCGGCTCAGGAAGTCCATCCGGCCGTAGACGCCCGCGGGGTCGCGCTGGAGCACCTGCTCCACGAGGCTCACGCGCTCCACGAACGTGGGCCAGTCGAGCGTCGTGCACAGGCGGAGGCTCGCGAAGACGTTGGCCATCGACACCTGCTCGGTCGCCTGGCGCTGCGTCTCCGTGAGGATCACGCTCTCGACGGAGAGCCCCTGGCTGCGGACGCGCTCCTCGAGGGCGGCCCGCAGCGACGACACTCGCGCACCGAACTCGCGGAGGCGCTGGACGAGCGGGACCACGAACGACCCCGGCAGCACTTCGGGGAGGCTCGGGAGGTCGCGGCCTTCCTCGAGGGGGGCGATGTACCGATCCGCGGCGATGCGGCTCGTCCGCGCCTCGACGATGCTGTCGGACACCCGGCCGAGGCTCTCGAGCAGCGCGAGCTTGAGGGCGCTCGGCCAGGCCCAGAGCTCGCCGAGCGTCAGCGGGCTCACGGTCTGGTACGCGGAGAGGAAGCGCGCCATCCGGTCGGCTTCGAGGCGCGAGTCGCTGTGACGCAGGAGCTCGTGGGCCATCGCCTCGATGCGCGACCGTCCGTCGTGGTCGCCGGAGACGAGCTTCGGCAGCTGGCGGTAATACGCGGGAGGGAGGTCGTGGGCGACGCGCGGGACCTCCGCCTCCACGAGATGGAAGTTGTCGAGCAGCCACTCCGCCGCGGGGGGGAGCGGCTGCCCCTCGTGGACGTCCTTGGCCACGAGCTCGTAGGCCTCGCGCAGGCGCCGGTCGATCTCCCGAAGCCGCTTGAGGAGAGCGGTTCCGCCCCGGCGGCTCCGCGCGGTGAACCGCGCGGCGAGCATGCGCGCCAGCTCCTCGAGCTTTTCGACGTTCAGCAGCTCGGCGTGCGTCGTCTCGGGAGCGGGGTCGTCGCGACGTCGGCGCAGGCGTAAGGCGGATAGGGGCATCCGGGGCTCAGCTCATACGGATTCGGCGCGGGACAGGCGAGCCCCAGGGCCGAGTGCCCTGGAGGGCAGCAACGGCTGTGCCACGTCCGCGATCCCTTTGTCTTCCTGACGTTTGACGACTCGCCGCCGGGAACAATGTAGAAAATTCCCGAGACCTGCCCGTCTTCACCTGGAAAGTAGGCCTCTTCCGCCCTGGCGTCGCTGGTCCACCCCTTGCAACCTTCCTTGGGCTTACCGGAGGCTACGAGCATGGCCAAGGAGTTCCTCACGGACATCCAGACGATACGCAAGCGCGCCCGCCAGCACATGGAGAACGGCGCAGTGACCGAGGCCTACAGGGGCGACCGCCCGACCGTCCTGCGGCTGCTCAACGAGGCGCTGGCCACCGAGATCGTCTGCATCCTGCGCTACAAGCGCCACTACCACACGGCGACCGGGATCCACGCCCAGGCCGTCGCCCAGGAGTTCCTCGAGCACGCGAACGAGGAGCAGGCCCACTCGGACCAGATCGCGGCCCGCATCGTGCAGCTCGGCGGCTCGCCGAACTACAACCCCGAGGGGATCCTCACCCGCAGCCATGCCGAATACGTGGAAGGAGACTCGCTCGTGGACATGATCCGCGAGGATCTGGTGGCGGAGCGGATCGCCATCGAGTCCTACGCGGAAATGGTCCGCTACATCGGCGACGCCGACCCCACGACGCGCCGGATGATGGAGGAGATCCTGGCCGCCGAAGAGGAGCACGCGGACGACCTCGCGACGCTCCTGGACACGTTGGACCCCACAAAGAAAGGCTGACGTCCATGCGCGACAGTGGCAATGAGTTCGTCTTCTTCCTTCTGGGAGGGCTGGCCGGCGCCTCCGTCGCCCTCCTCCTCGCCCCGCGCAGCGGGCGCGAGACCCGTCAGATCGTCGCCTCCCGGATGAGGGACGGCGAGCGCTACGCCCGGCAGGGCCTCGAGAAGGGTCGGGAGGCCGTCCAGCGCACGGTGCGCGAGGGCAAGCACCTCGCGGCGCGGACGCTGCAGACCGGGCGGGAGATCGTGGACACCGGCCGCGACATCGCCGAGAGCCCCCGCCGGGTGTCGGAAATGCCTCAGCCGGGCCCCGCCGAGAAGCTCACCTGAGCCTCCGCGGAGCACGCCGTGGACTCCGTGAGCAAGCTCTTTCTCGGCGTGGTCGCGCTCGCGACCCTCGTCCAGGCGCTCGCGATGGTGGTGTTCGCCTGGGCGGGCTTCAAGCTCTTCCGTGAGATCGCGGAGCTGCGGGCGCGCCTCGGTGAGCCCGTGGCGGGCGAGGTCCATCGGTTCGTTCGGAACATGGCCGACGTCTCGGCGACCTTGAAGGCGCAGGGAGACCGCGTGGAGAACGCGGTGGGGACCACCACCGCGACGCTGCACGAGACCGCGGACTACCTCGGCCGTGCCGTGAGGGCGGGAGCGCGGCCGCTCGTGGAGATCGGGGCCCTCTGGCAGGCCGTGAAGCGGGGGATCGGGGTCTACCGGTCCCTCGGCCCGGCTCCGAGGATCGCCGCCGCGCCTCCGACGAGCCTGCCGGACGTGGCCGGGCCGCACGAGGAGTGGGGAGAGCGGCACAAGGGTTTCACGGAGCATTGAAGGATCGCTTTGGGGAGGGGTGCGTCCAGAGCACGAGCTTCCTTGAGCTTTCCGCCGCCGTTCAGGGTATATTCGTCGCACGTCGTCACCCGTATCCCGGTCGTACCTCGAGTCCGGTGGCGAGGGTTTCCATGTCCTTGGGCTTCGAAGGCGATCACGTGCGTGGTTTCTCGCCGACCCACCCCGGGCCCGGGCGAGCATGAGGGCGGACGGCCCCCTCGACCGTCCCGGTCCGTTCGACAGGTCGCGCAGCACCGGCCTCGTGGACGTCCTGGACCGCGTCCTCGACAAGGGGCTCGTCATCGCGGGCGACGTCAAGATCTCGCTCGCCGAGGTGGAGCTCCTCACGATCCGCGTGCGGCTCATCGTGTGCTCGCTCGACAAGGCCCAGGAGATCGGTCTTGACTGGTGGAAGTACGACCACCATCTCGCTCCGGGGAAGCAGCGCATCTCGGCCGAGAACGAAGCCTTGCGCCGCCAGGTCCGCCAGCTGGAGCGGCAGATCGATGCACTCACCGGCTCTTCCGCCGCCCCACCGCGCGCCAAGGCGCTGCGGCGGCGCCGCTTCCGAGCCGAGAAGAGAGGAGCGTGAGGGATGCCGGTTGAGCGAACTCAAGGTGGGACCAGCCTCGTCGACGTCCTCGATCGCGTTCTCGACAAGGGGATCGTCATCGACGCCTGGGTGCGGGTCTCGCTCGTCGGTATCGACCTCATCACCGTGGAGGCGCGCGTGGTCGTGGCCTCCATCGACACCTACCTGAAGTACTCGGAAGCGGTGGGCCAGGTGGCGCCCGTCTCCAAGCCCGCGGTGGAGGCCGCGCGCCAGGACGCCATGCTCGCCGAGAATGCCGCGCTCCGCGCGCAGCTCGCGGCCGAGCGTCCCAAGGTCGTGCGGCGCCGCCCGCGCAAGGCGGTCACTCGGTAGGCGGACGTGGCCCGGCCGGAGACCCTCGCCTCGACGCCGCCGCTTCCGCATGCGATCCCTGCGTCGACGCTCGAGGCCCGGCTGACCCTCGCGGAGTTCCTCCTCGGCTGCGAGGAGGTGGTGGAGCTCGTGGAGCGCTCGCTGGCGTGGATCCGCGAGAACAGCGGGGTCGCCGCCGCCAACTGCCTCCTCGTCGAGGGTCGGTCCAACCGGCTCGTGACCACCGCTGCCTTCGGGCTCTCCGAGCGCGAGCAGGCGCTGGCGCTGGAGATCGACGACCGCTCGCACCCCCTCACGACCGTCCTCTTCAACCGGCGTCCCCGCGTCTTCGACGGGGATCGAAAGCCGGGCAGCTTCTTCTCGCGGTTCCAGCGATTCTCGGCGATGCCTCTCTACGGCGTCCACCTCCAGGAGGACGTGCCGGTGGGGCTCCTCCTCTTCGCCCCCGTGACCGCGGAGAACATGCGCGACGTTCGGTGGCTCGCCGACCTCCTCGGGCACCGGGTGGTACGGCTCCTGCACAAGCGCGAGCTCGGAGAAAAAGAGGTGGAGTTCCGGCGCGAGCGGCTGCTGCTGGACGCAGTCACCGATCCCGTCATCCTCACGGACACCGAGGGGCGGCTGCTCGTGGCCAACAGCCGCGCCGAGAGGCTGCTCGCCGCCCGCGACGGCGAGAGCGAGGGCCGGCGGCGGGCGGTCGCCCTCAACAACATGTTCTTCTCCTCGGCACTCGCGCGCACCGCCTTCCAGGAGGGGGCGGCCTCCCGGCGCGAGCTCCTGCTCGTCGATCCCGAGGAGGGCTCGGACCTCCTCTTCGAGCTCATCAACACCGTGGTCAACGACCCGCGGTCGGGCACGGGGATCGTGTCCATCCTGCGAAACGTCGGGGACTTGAGGCAGGCCACGGAGCAGATCGAGGAGAACCTCCGCCGGCTGCGCGGGGCGGAGGCCGAGGCGAGGGCGGAGAGGGACCGGCTGGACCTCATCCTCGACTCGGTGGGCGACCCCATCCTCGTCACGAACCCCGCGGGGGCCATCGTGATGATGAACCCGCCGGCCGAGCGGCTCTTCACGGCGGGGGAGGGGGCGAGCTCGGAGCAGCAGGCGCGCGTGCGCGCCAACGACGCCTACTTCTCCTCGTTCCTCTCGAACCTCTTCATCACCGAGGCCGCGGCCCGGCACCGCGGCGAGATCGGGCTCGTCGAGCCCGAGACCGGCGAGCCCTTCCCCGTGGAGGCGAACGCGGGGAAGGTCCAGTCCGAGCACGGCGAGATCCTGGGTGTCGTCACGATCCTCCACGACCGCCGCGAGGACCTGGAGAAGGCCCGCCTCTACGAGCAGCTCAAGGAGGCGACGGGACAGCTCGAGAACCGCGTCCGCGAGGCCACGGTGGAGCTCGTGATGCAGAACGAGCAGCTCAACCGCCAGCGCCTCGCCCTCGAAGAGGCGTCCTCCCTGAAGAGCCAGTTCCTCGCCAACATGTCGCACGAGATTCGGACGCCCTTGAACGCCATCACCGCCTACACGAGCATGCTGCTCGAGGGCGTGCTCGGGAAGCTGGAGCCGAAGCAGAAGAGCGGGCTCGAGCGCGTGGCCTCCAACACCCGCCACCTCATCAGCATCATCAACGACATCCTCGACATCTCGCGCATCGAGGCGGGCCGCATGCCCCTGCACGTGAGCTCCTTCCATCCCGGCGAGCTCGTGCGCGAGGTGCTCGCCGAGGTCCAGCCCCTGATCGCACGCTCCGGGCTGGAGGTGAAGAGCCGCCTGGGCCGGCTGCCCCGCGTCCGCAGCGACCGCCCCAAGGTCAAGCAGATCGTGCTCAACCTGGTCACGAACGCGATCAAGTTCACGCCCCGCGGAACGATCGTGGTGGGAGCGACGTTCAACGCCAAGACGGGACGGCTCGCGATGTCGGTGGAAGACACCGGGATCGGCATCGCCGACGAGGACAAGGACCGCATCTTCGAGGACTTCAGGCAGGTGGACAGCTCGCTCGCCCGCACCCACGGCGGGGCCGGCCTCGGCCTCACGATCTCGCGCCGGCTCGCCCGCATGCTCGGGGGAGAGATCGTGGTCACGAGCACGCCCGGTCAGGGCTCCGTCTTCACGCTCGTCCTCTCCCAGAGGCTGAAGAGGCGGTGACCATGGCCCCGCCGCGGTCCCGGCCGGAAGAAGACGCCACCAAGCCGCTGGTGATGCTCGTGGACGACTACGCGGACAACCGCGAGGCCTACGCCCTCTACCTTCGGTTCAAGGGCTATCGCGTGGAAGAGGCGGAGGACGGCCACCAGGCGCTCGAGCGCGCGTTCAAGAACCGCCCCGACCTCATCGTCATGGACCTGTCGCTGCCCGGGCTCGACGGCTGGGAGGCCACGCGCACGCTGAAGCAGGACCGGCGCACCCGGGGCATCCCGGTGATCGCCCTCACGGGCCATGCTCTCGAGGGCCAGTCCGAGAGCGCGCGGGCCGCCGGCTGCGACGCCTTCATCACCAAGCCCTGTGAGCCGAACGTCCTCGAGGCCGCGATCCGGAAGATACTCGACGAGGCCGGAACGGAACCCAAGACCGGGAGACGACGTGGCTAAGAGACCCAGGACCAAGGCGAAGACGAAGACGGCTCCCTCGCGGAGCCGGCCCGTGAAGCGCGCGTCCACGTCGCGGACGCCGAGCGCGGCCGCGAGCCCGATGGCCGCGCCCACTCTCGCCGCGCCCACCGACGGCGGAGCCCGGCGGGCGTCCGCCGCCGCCGCGCCCGCCCGCGGGAAGTACGTCTACTGCGTCGTGCAGAGCTCGGCCCCCCTGCGCTTCGGACCCCTGGGGATCGGCACGGAGCCCGCGGAGGTCCACTCCGTCCACTACAAGGAGCTCGCGGCGATCGTGTCCGACACTCCGGTCGAGGTCTTCGACGCCACCCGCGAGAACGTCCTCGCCCACGAGCGGGTGAACGAAGCCGTCATGCGCGAGCACACCGTCATCCCGATGTCGTTCGGCACGGTGTTCAAGACGCGCGAGGACATCGTGGAGCTGCTGCGCGCGGCCTACGACGCGTTCGGCGACGTGCTCCACAAGATGAAGGACAAGGTGGAGTTCGGCCTGAAGGTCCTGTGGGACCGCGACGCCGTGGTGCGGGAGATCGAGGCCGAGGACGAGGACGTGCGGCGCCTCAAGGACGAGATCTCCTCGCAGCGGGGCTCCACCTACTTCGCGCGGATGCAGTACGGGCGCGCCGTGGAGGCCGCGCTCGAGACCCGGTCCGAGCGCTACGCGAGCGAGATCTTCGAGCAGCTCCGCCCGGTGTCCGTGGCCTCGCGCGCGAACAAGCCCATCGGGGACCGCATGATTCTCAACGCCGCGTTCCTCGTGGCCCGCGACCGGGAAGCGGCATTCGACGCGAAGGTCAAGGAGATCGGGGCCCACGACAAGCTCACGTTCAAGTACACGGGGCCGTGGCCTCCCTACAACTTCGTGAACGTCCGGCTCAAGCTCGAGCGGGCGCGGGACGCGGAATGATCCTCCTCGACCGCCTCTTCGTGGGCGGGCTGCGCTTCGTGCTCGACAAGGTCGTGGAAGCCGTGGACGCGGAGCGCGACGAGGAGCGGCTGCTGCGCGAGGAGCTCCTGTCCCTCCAGATGCGCCTCGAGCTCGGGGAGATCTCCGAGGAGGCGTTCGCCGACGAGGAAGCCGCCATATTGAAGCGGCTGCGCGAGGTGCGCGAGGAGCGCGAAGAGCGGCCGGCGGAGGGCCTGAGGGTCGCGGGGATCGAGACCGCGTTCACGGGCGAGGAACACGAGCCGCCCCCGAGGAAGAAGCGCCGCTGACGGGCGGCCCGCCCCGGGGCCGCGGTTCGTTTTCTTCGCCGGCAAGGGAGGCGTCGGAAAGACCACCTGCGCGGCGGCGGCCGCCGTGGCGGCGGCGGACGGCGGACGGAAAACCCTCGTCGTCTCTCTCGACCCGGCGCACTCCCTGGGCGACGCGCTCGCGAAGCCGCTCTCCGCGAAGGTCCGCCGCGTGGCCTCTGCTCTCCACGCGGTGGAGCTCGACGCCGACCGTGCGCTCCGGCAGTGGCTTCGCCCGCGCCGTAGCACTCTCGCCACCGTGGCCGAGCGCGGAACCTTCCTCGCCCGGGAAGAAGCGGAGCGCCTCCTAGACCTTTCCCTGCCGGGAGTGGACGAGCTCATCGGCCTCCTCGAGCTGCGGCGGCTCGCGGAGCAACGCCGGTACGACCTCGTGGTCGTGGACACCGCCCCCACCGGCCACACGCTCCGCCTCCTGGCTGCCCCGGAGCTGCTGCAGCGGATCGCCGCGCTCCTCGACGCGATGCAGGCCAAGCACCGCTTCCTCGCTCGCCACCTCGGAGGCCGGTACCGCGGCGACGCCTCCGATGCGCTGATCGAGGAGATCGCCGAGAGCGCGCGGTCGCTGACGGCTCTCCTCCGGGACGGCGCCCGCGCCGCGTTCACGTGGGTGGTGGTGGCGGAGCCCCTGGCGCTCGCCGAGACGGAGGACGGGCTCCGCGAGCTGAAGGAGTTCGGGATCGCGGTCGAGAGGATCGTCGTGAATCAGATCACAGCGCCTCCGAGCTCCGCTTGCGCCTTCTGCAGCGGCAGGCGGAGCTCGGAGGCGGAGGTGATCTCGAGGCTCCGGGCTCGGAATCGCGGAGTCTCGCTGAGCTTCGTCGAGCGGCAGGATCGCGAGCCGAGAGGGCGGAGGGAGCTGGCTCGATTCTGGAAACGACAGAGCACGGCGGCACCTCAGCCCGCACGAAGACTGGTTCGACCGACCTCGAGGGTGCTTTCGCCCAACGCCGCACTCGAGGACGGGGGGCGGGAATTTTTTCAACTCCCCTTCCCACCTTCCGTCCGTCTCCTGCTGTTCGGGGGGAAGGGGGGCGTCGGCAAGACCACGTGCGCCGCCGCGACGGCTCTCGACCTGGCTCGACGAGATCCCGCGCGCCGAATCCTGCTGCTCTCCGTCGATCCTGCCCATTCTCTCGGGGACGTGCTCGCCGCGCGCGTGACCGACAAGGAATCTCGCGTGGCCGGCTTCCCTGAGAACCTGCGGGCGCGCGAGCTCGACGCGGCACGGGAGCTCGCGACGCTCCGGCAGTCGCACGAAGAGCTCCTGCAGCGGCTCGTCGTGCCCGCGACCGGAGTGGGCGTGCAGCCGGCTTTCGATCGCGACGTGATGGAGCGCCTTCTCGACCTCGCCCCTCCCGGGCTCGACGAGCTCATGGCGCTCGTCGCGGTGGCCCGCGCCGTCGGAGAGGCCGGGGCGGGGCGAGCGACGCACGATCTCGTGATCGTCGACTCGGCGCCCACCGGGCACGCGCTGCGGCTGCTCGCGCTGCCCGATCTCGCGGGACGCTGGACGCGCGCGCTGCTCGAGCTGCTCCGCGAGTACCGGGCGGTCGTGAGCCTGGAGGAGCTGGCCCCTCCGCTGCTCGAGCTGTCGCGCGGGCTTCGCGATCTCGTCCGGCTCCTCCGCGATCCTCGCAGCACTCGGCTCGTAGCGGTGACGCGTGCGGCCGCGCTGCCGCGCCTGGAGACGCTGCGGCTCCTCGGCGCGCTCCGGCGCCTCCGCGTGAGCATCGCGGCCGTGATGGTGGACGCCCTCACGCCGGAGGGCTGCCGCCGCTGCCGGCGCGACGCCGCGCGAGAGAAGCGCGAGCTCGGAGCGCTCCGCCGGGCCATCGGCTCCCGGCCCGGCCGGCGTTGTACCATGGTGCTGGCGCCCGCCGTGGCGCCTCCGCCGCGAGGACCGGCCGCCCTCGCCCGTTGGACGCGATCCTGGAGACTGGCGCCGCCGTGAAAGAAAACGCGACCTACCTCTTCGCGCTCGTCCGCCGCCGCTCGCCGGAGCGGGGCATGGCACCCCCCGGCCTCCCTGGAGCGGGCCGTCCGAGGCTCGTCCCGGTCGAGCGCGGGCTGTGGCTCGTGGCCGCCGACGCTCCGCTCGAGCGCTACGGCGAGGAGGCGATCGCGCGAGGGCTCCAGGACATGTCCTGGGTGTCGGCGTGCGCGCTCGCCCACGAGAAGGTGGTCGAGCACTTCGCGAAGGGAGGAGCGCTCCTCCCCATGAAGCTCTTCACGCTCTTCGCGAGCGACGAGCGCGCGGTGCGCCACGTGCGCGCCCGGCGCGGCCGCCTCGCGCGGCTGCTCGACCGCGTCGAGGGACGCGAGGAATGGGGCGTGCGGCTGAGCGGAACGGGCAAGGCGCGCCCGGCGCCGGCCAGGAAGCCCGCCGCGCGGAGCGGGACGGAGTTCCTCCTCGCGAAGAAGGCGGAGCGCGACCGCGACGGCCAGCGGTCGGCGCGCGGATCCACCGAGGCGGACGCGCTCTTCCGGCGGCTCGCCGAGCACGCCGACGAGAGCCGGAAGCGCCCGGTCCCCGAGGGCGCCCGCTCCCGTGTCTGGCTGGACGCCGCCTTCCTCGTGTCCCGGGCCAGCCGGCAGTCCTTCGCGGCGGCCCTGCGCCGCGAGGCCCGCGGGCTCGAATCTCGCGGCTACGCGGTCACGCACCCCGGTCCTTGGCCGCCCTACAACTTCGTGGAGGCCGCGTCTTGAGCGACGTCCTCGATCCGGAAGCCGACGCCTCCCTCCTCGACCTCGTGGACAACGCGCTCACCAAGGGCGTCGTGGTCTCGGGCGACGTCGTGCTGGGCCTCGCCGGCGTGGATCTCGTCTACCTCCGGCTCTCCGCCGTCCTCTGCGCCGTCGAGAGCCTGCTCCGGAAGTCGGACCGGTGAGCCGGCTCCGCGTCTGCGCCGTCCTGCGCGACCGACCGTCCGTCCTTCCTCCGGGCCCCTCCGGAGGAGAGATCCGGCTCCTCGAGTGCGGGCCGCTCGTGGTGGCCGCGGAGGTGGATCCCGCCGACCTGCCCGTGAGCGCGGAGGCGCTCGCCACGCACGACCGCGTGGTGCGCCTCCTCGGCGACCAGGTGGACGCCGTGCTGCCCGCCCGCTTCGGGTGGATCACCGAGGAGTCGACGCTCGATACGAGCCTCGAGCCGCATCGGCGGAGCCTCCTCGAAGCGCTCGAGCTCACCGCGGGCCGAGAGCAGATGACGCTGCGCCTCTATCGAGCGGAAGCAACGGACGCCACCGAGGGGCCGTCGGGGGACGCACCGCCATCGGGGACCGCGTACCTCGAGCGAAAGAGAGACGAGGCCCGTCGCCGCCGGGAAGTGAAGGAGATCGAGCCCCTGCGCGAGGCGCTTGCCGGGCTCGTGCACGCCGAGCGCGCCGAGCGGCGCAGCCCGGCGGGCTGCACGGTCGACCGTGCGTTCGCGAGCGTCCATCACCTCGTGGATCGCGGTCGATCCGCCGACTACCGGCGAGTCGTGGCGGCCGCGGCGCCGCGGATCGCGCCCGTGAGGGCGACAGTCAGCGGGCCCTGGCCACCGTACGCTTACGCGCCCGCGGATCTCGCGTGAGCGCCGCGCGCGACGTCTCGCTCGTGACCCGGGAGGAGATCGACCGTCTCCGGGCCGAGCTCGCGAAGCTGGAGACCGCGGCCGGCCCCCCGCGCTGGAACGCCGATCCCGACGACGTGCAGCGCTCGGTGGCGCGCCTCGTGCTCTCGCTCGTGGATTTCCTGCGGCAGCTCCTCGAGAGGCAGGCGATCAAGCGGATGGAAGGAGGATCGCTGAGCGCGCCCGAGATCGAGGCGATGGGCCAGGCGCTCATGAAGCTCGAGGAGACCGTCCACGACCTCGCGCGGCGGTTCGGCCTTCGCCCCGAGGACCTGAACATAGACCTCGGTCCTCTCGGGCGGCTGGTCTAAGCCGAAGTCGCTGCCCGCAGGATCACGCGGACCTCTCCGCGCGCTCGAGCTTACTCGCGGCGCACGAGGAGGCCTTCCCTCTCCAGCGCGCGGACGTAGGCTCCCTCGAGGTAGACGACCTCCAGGCCCGAGGCCCAGTAGGCGAGGGCGTTACGGTTCGGCTGGCTCGTCTCCTGTCCTGTGCGTAGCGGCGGGCCGTCGCCGGTGCGCGGCTCGAACTCGAGCCACCCCCACCAGGTTCCGTCGGCCCGCTCCTCTCCCCACGTCGTCACGCGATACGCGGTCCCGTCGGAGCCGACGATGATCGCCGAGTGGTCGTGGATCCGCATCCTCGCCGCGGTCGTGCGTGATCGATGAGGGGAGGCAGATTGTGGAGTCTTCAATCGGCACCTCGAATGGGGCCTAGACCTGCCGGCCCAGCCCCGCGAAGGGAAGCTCGCGTCTCGCGGACATCGACGAGGATCGCACCGAGGAAGAGAACGAAGTTCCGCAGAGCTATCTCGCACCTCCAGGCCGAACGGGCCTACGGAAGTGGTGGCAAGACTCGGACCACTGCGGGCTCGTGAATGGCACACGGCTTGCTTCGCCTTTGTCCTGACGATGCCCCGGCGCAGCCGGGCGATCGCTTTTCCCCAAAAACTCCAGGCACGCGGAGGCGCGATATGAAAGTGCATGACGTGATGACGCCGGAAGTGATCATGGTCGGGCCCGAGGCCTCCCTGACGGAAGCGGCCCAGCTCATGAAGGCGGAGGACATCGGTCCGCTTCCCGTCTGCGAGAACGACCGCGTGTTCGGGATGCTCACCGATCGGGACATCGCGGTGCGTGCCGTGGCCGAGGGCCGCGACCCGCGCTCGACCCGCGTGCGCGACGTGATGACCCCCGACCTCGTGTGCTGCTTCGAGAGCGACGACGTGGAGGAGGCGGCGCGCCTGATGCAGGAGACGCAGCTTCGACGGCTCCTCGTCATCGACGACGACCGCCGCCTCGTGGGAATCGTGTCCCTCGCGGACATCGTCCAGCAGACCGGCGACGACACGCTCGGAGGGGAGACCCTGGAGCGCGTCACCGATCCCACTGGTCACTGAGGCGGTCCGAAAGTGGCATCTCGATTGCACACTGAAATGGTGACGGGGGTCAGGTCCCTGGCCGGGAGGCGACTCATCTCGCCGACCGCGTCGGGCAGACATGGCCGACGAGCCCACTAGTGCGACGCCGGCGGCTGCTGGCCCCCGTCGCTTCCTCTCCGCCTGACGACGCTCAGCTGTTCGACAGCTCTCCCAGGCGGGCCACGGCGCTTACCAGCTCGCCGAGCTCTACGGGCTTCGGGATGTGGAGGTGGAAGCCCGCCTGGAAGCAGCGCACACGGTCGGCCGCGCTCGCGTAGGCGGTGAGCGCGACCACCGGAGTCCGGCCCCCCTCCTCCGGCGAGAGCTTCCGGATCTTCCGCATGAGCGCGTAGCCGTCTTCCTCAGGCATGCCGATGTCCGCCAGCACCACGTGCGGGCGGCGGCTGACGAGGAGGCGGAGCCCCTCCGCCGCCGAAGGCGCCGTCGACACGTCGGCGCCCCGGGAGGCGAGGGCGAGAGCGAGAGCCTGTCGGCCGTCGTCCTCGTCGTCCACGATGAGGACCTTCATCCCCGCGAGCGAGGGCTCGGGAGGCAGTCCGCGCGCGACCTCGTCCACGTGCCGGCCCGGCTCCGGAGAGGCCGCGTAGCCGGTCACGGCGATGCGGCGCGGCAGCCGCACGCTGAACTGGGCGCCCGCACGCCCGGGGAGGTTCGTGGCCGAGACGGTTCCTCCGTGGAGCTCCACGAGGTGGCGGACGATCGCGAGCCCGAGGCCCAGCCCTCCCTGCCGTCTCGTGCTCGAGGCGTCCGCCTGGCGGAAGCGGTCGAAGACGTGGGGGAGGAACGCGGGGTCGATGCCGGGGCCGCTGTCCTCCACCGTGAACTCCACGTGCGAGTCCGACCGCTCGAGCCGGACGTGGATGCGTCCCTCCGGCGGCGTGAACTTGATCGCGTTCGACAGCAGGTTCCAGACCACCTGGTGGAGGCGGCCGGGATCGGCGGAGAGGGGGCCGGCCGCCGGATCGAGGACGGGCTCCACCCGGATCGACTTCGCCTGGATGGCCGGCGCGAGCGTGTCGAGCACGGACTCAACGACGGGCGCGGGATCGACGGCCTGGACCTCGAGGCGCATCTTTCCGGACACGATGCGCGAGATGTCGAGGATGTCCGAGATGAGCCGGCTCTGCAGCCGCGCGTTGCGGTCGATGACCTCGATGCCCTTCTGCATCTCCGTGGGGCCGAGCGCCCCCTCGCCGAGCAGCCGCGTCCAGCTCACGATGGCGGCTAGCGGCGTGCGCAGCTCGTGGGAGAGTGTCGCCAGGAAGTCGTCCTTGAGGCGGTTCGCCTCCCGCGCCTGCTGCGAGGCGCGATGCGCCTCTCGGAAGAGACGCGAGTTGTCGAGGGCGAGCGCGGCCCGGTCCGCGAGGTCCTCCGAGAACGCGACGTCCTCGGTGCTGTAGCGCCGCCCCGAGCTCAGTGTCGTCATGAGCGTGAGGCTGCCCAGCGAGCGGTTCCGGGCTTTCAAGGGGAGCGACACGAAGGAGCGAATCCGGAGGTTGCGGAGCATGCGCAGGTGGGCCTCGTCCTGGGCCCGGGCCTCGAGGATGGCCTCGCTCATCTCCCCCACGAGGACGCTCTCGCTCAGTGCGGGGGCGTCGGCTCCCGAGCTCCACGACGGATAGCGCGCCTCCATCTCGCGAAGGGCCCTCTCCATGTCGGGGTCGGCGTGGGCGACCTCGACCTGCGGGTCCTCTCCCGGCACCATGAGCTGCGCGATCGCGGCGTCCGCGAACTCGGGGATGGCGAGGCGGGCGATGTCCGTGAGCGTGCTCTCGTAGTTCAGCGAGGACGCCAGGCGGTCGCTCGCGGCGGCGAGGAAGCTCTCCCGGCGCTCCACCTCGCGGCGGTCCGTGATGTCGAGGCAGCTGCCTACGTAGCCTAGGAACGATCCGTCCGGCGCGAACCGCGCCACTCCCCGCTCGACGAGCCAGCGGTACTCGCCGTCCGCACGGCGCAGGCGGTATTCCATCTCGAAGGGCTCGCGCTGCGAGAAGGCCGCCTCGTACGTGGCGAGGCAACGCTCGCGATCGTCGGGATGCACGCCCCGGCGCCAGCCGCTGCCGAGCTCCTCCTCGAGCGAGCGTCCGGTGAAGGAGAGCCACGGCCGGTTGAACCACTCGCCCAGCCCGTCCGCGCCGGTCATCCACACCATGACGGGGGCACGGTCCGCCATCGTCTCGAAGCGCGACTCGCTCTCCGCCATCGCGCGCAGCGCGATCTCGCGGCTGCGTGCGGCCTCGCGCAGCTCGCCCTCCACCCGGCTCCGCTCCAGGAGCTCCTTCTCCAGCCGGCGGCGCGCGCCCTCGAACTTGCGGCTCACCACCACGAGGCCCAGCCCGACGGCCACGAAGAGGCCCATGTAGAGCGCCTGCCCCGGCTCGCGGCTGGAGTCGAGGAGCCCGAGCCCGACGAGCCCGACGCTCAGGCCGAGGGCGAGCATCCCCGGCCAGAAGCCTCCGTAGAGCGCGCTCACCACGGTGGCGAAGATGAAGAAGAGGAAGACGCCCCGCTGCCCGAGGAGGGGGGCGACCGCGAGCCAGGCTCCGAGCGCGAGGAGGACGGACGTCACCGCCAGGGCGAGGCCCATGGGCTTGATCCGCCGTCGTAGCGTCGACGACGACCAGTCTCGGTGCTCCATGACGCTACCCGAGGCGGCCACCGGTCGTTCCGTGGCGAGCGCGTCCTCTACCGTCTGTGTCGAGATCCAAGGGTGGGCTCTCACCTCTTCGCCGGGGCCGACTCCGGGACCCTGAGGTCCACGCGACGCGCGGCTTCGAACCGCGCGGCCACGTCGTCCCAGTTCCACAGGTTCCAGACCGCTTTGAAGAATTCCTGCTTCTGGTTCTCGTACTGGAGGTAGTACGCGTGCTCCCACGCGTCGATGACCATGAGTGCGATGCCGCCCTGGCTCAGGTTGGACTGGTGATCGTAGATCTGGCAGGTGAGGAGCCGGCCGGCCAGGGGCTCCCACACGAGAGCGGCCCATCCCGACCCCATGATGTTCGCGGCCACTTCCGTGAGCTGCTTCTTGAAGTGCTCGAAGCTCCCGAAGTCGCGGGCGATCGCGCGCGCGAGCTCGCCCGCGGGCGCGTCCCCGCCGCGCGGCTTCAGGTTCTTCCAGAAGATGGAGTGCAGGACGTGTCCCGAGAGATTGAAGGCCAGCGCCTTCTCGAGACCGGAAAGTCCCGAGAAGTCCTCCTTCTCGCGGGCTTGCGCCAGCTTCTCCAGCGTCTGGTTGGCTTTTTCCACATAGGCCTTGTGATGCTTGTCGTGGTGCAGCTCGAGGAGATGCCCGGTGATGTGGGGCTCCAGCGCCCCGAAGTCATACTCGAGCTCCGGCAGAACGTAGGTGGCCATCTCCATCCTCCTTGTCCTCTCGTGCGCGGCCCCTGGGCCGGAAGCCCAGCGCACGAGCGATGGTGGGGCCCCCTCTGACGGCGGCTCGCGGAGAAGAAAGGGCGATCGAGACGCTCCGGGCGCGCATCGGGCTAGCCCGCTGCGCGCGCCGCCGCGCGCTCGGCAAGGTTTCCCTCGGGCCCATCCTTCGGAGGCCGGACGTCCTCACCTAACGGTGTCGCGACGACGCGAGAAGGGGCGAGCACGGCGGCGACGATGGCGGGATGGGTAGGCGACATTCCTCCTCCTTCGGGGGCCGGGGGCGCTGTTGCGAGCGCTATTCCGTCGGCCCACGAAGGGTGCAACTCCGGTGCCATCGCGGACATGCCACGACACCGGGCCCGTGGAGGGTCCGGAAAGCCGCTTTGTACAATCGACGCCCCCGTTGCCTCAGCGACCCGCCTGGGGCGCGGCGGCCCCCACGAGCTCCGGCTCCCGGACGGGAGGCCGGACGATGTCCTGCGAGAGATCGGGACGACGCCGCTTGTCGAGCGGCTCCAGGAAGACGGGGCGGCCCACCTGGGCCGAGCGCAGGAGCGCGGAGACGACGCGGATGTCGGCCCATCCCTCCCATCCGGAAGGCTCGGGATCTCTTCCTTTCTTGATGCAGTCGGAGAAGTAGAGGAGCTCGGCCGCGAACTGGTCGCGAGGGCGATAGGTCTGCGACGCGGTATGCCCCCCGACGGTCAGCCGCCTCC
>JBKPBQ010000185.1:0-4806 GCA_046726955.1 Acidobacteriota bacterium | reverse complement strand
GGTCTACACGCTCGAGCCCGCGCAGCCGTGGGCCGAAGCCGTCGCCGTCCGCGGCGACCGCATCGTCAAGGTGGGCACGCGCGACGAGGTCAAGAAGCTCGTGCGCGAAGGCAAGACGCGGGTCCTCGACCTCGATGGCCGCCTGGTGCTGCCCGGCTTCATCGACAACCACACGCATTTCGCCCAGGCGGGACGGCTGCTCCTCGGGCTGAACCTCCTCGAGGTGGACGAGCCCGTCGAGTTCAAGAAGCGCGTGGGCGAGGCCGCGGGGCGTCTCCCGTCCGGAGCGTGGCTCGTAGGGGGCGACTGGGGCGCCTACGGCGCGTGGGCAAAGGGATCGACGGGAGCGGCCGCGGCGGCGACGCGGCCGGCGGAGTTCCTGCCCACGAAGGACCTGATCGACGGAGTGAGCGGCGACCACCCCGCCCTCGTCAGCCGCTTCGACGGGAAGCTCAACCTCGCCAACACTCTGGCCCTGCGCGCGGCCGGGATCACGTCCACGACACCCAACCCGGAGGACGGAGAGATCCTGCGCGGAGCGGACGGACAGCCCAATGGTCTCCTGCGCGGGTCGGCGTCGAAGCTCGTGGAGAGCGTCATCCCGCCCCCCGCCTATCCGCAGCGGAAGGCGGAGGCGCTTCGCGCGCTCCAGGAAGCGCGTCGGTTCGGAGTGACCACCATCCACGACAACGTCGCCGACTTCGACCAGCTCCAGCTCTTCCGCGACCTGCAGAAGTCGGGAGAGCTGACGTCACGGGTCTGGGGCCGCATGTGGCTCTCGGAGTGGGAGCACGAGCGCGACTACATAAGGAAGAACGCCGTGCCCGCGGTTGTCGGAGGCTGGGGTGACGACATGATCCGCCTGGGCGGGCTCAAGGCCTGGGTGGACGGCATCATGGGCAACTCGACGGCGCTCTTCTTCGAGCCCTACAAGACGGCGCCGGAGTCCTACGGCCGGCTCCGCCCCGTGATGTTCCCGGAGGGAAACCTCTACCGGCTGGTCAAGGGCGCGGACCGCGCAGGCTTCACGGTCACCGTCCACGCCATCGGCGACCGCGCGAACCGCATCCTGCTCGACACATACGAGCGGGTCTTCAACGAGAACCCGCCGCGCGACCGGCGGTTCCGGGTGGTGCACGCGCAGGTCATGGAGCCCGAGGACCAGAAGCGCTTCGGCCGGCTCGGCCTCGTGGCGGAGGTCCAGCCCTACCACGCGATCGACGACATGCGGTGGATGGAGGAGCGCATCGGCGACCGCGCGGTCAACGCCTACGCCTTCCGCGGCATCATGGACGGAGGGGCGGCCATGAGCTTCGGCTCCGACTGGCCGGGCACGAACGCCTCGTACTATCCGATCAACCCGCTGCTCGGGATCTACGCCGCGGTGACGCGCCAGACCCTCGACGGCAAGCCCGAGGGCGGCTGGTTCCCGCGCCAGCGCATCTCGCTCGAGGACGCGGTCCGGTTCTTCACCTGGAACAACGCCTACATCACGTTCGAGGAGGACAGCAAGGGCTCGCTCAAGGAAGGCAAGCTCGCCGACCTCGCGGTGCTCGACCGCGACATCTTCTCGCGGCCTCCCCGGGAGCTCGTCGAGACCCAGGTGCTCTACACGATCCTGGGCGGCAAGGTGGTCAAGGCGCCCGACGCGCCGTAGCGGAGGAGCCGTGGTCTTCTCTCGTCGGTCGTTCCTGGAGGCCGGCGCTCTCACTGCTGGTCTCAGCTTCGTCCCCCGCGTCCTCCGGGCCGCGGTGGACTCGTCCTTCGATCCCTGGATCGAGGTCAAAACTGCCAACCTCCGCCACAACGTGGACGCGGTCGCGCGGCTGGTCGCGCCGCGGCCGATCCTCGCCGTCGTCAAGAACAACGGCTACGGGCTGGGGGTCGCGAACGTGGCCCGCGCCCTCGAGCCGACGGCCGCCGTCTTCGGCTTCGCCGTGGTCAAGCTCGCGGAAGCGGTGACCCTCCGCGAGGCGGGCGTCAAGAAGCCCATCCTCCTCATGGGCCCGTTCGACGAGGCAGGGCTCGAGGAGGCAGTGGCGCGCGACGTCATGCCCATGGTCTACACGCCGATCGGCGACATGCTCGACCGGGTCTCCGCGCGCCGCGGAAAGCCGATCCTCCTGCACGTCTGCGTGGACACCGGCATCGGCCGCGTCGGCGTGCCCTACACGCAGGCCGCGCCGCTCGTGCGCGACCTCGCGGCGCGCCGCTCGGTCCGGCTCGAAGGATTGATGATGACGTTCACGGAAGACCCGGCGTTCGACCCCGAGCAGCTTTCCCGGTTCGTATCGCTGTGCGCGGCGCTCGAGAAGGAAGGCGTCCGTATCCCGAAGCGACATGCCGCCTCCAGCTTCGGACTCTTCCAGCTGAAGGACGCGTTCCTCGACATGGTCCGTCCGGGGATGGCGCTCTACGGCGCGTACTCGGAGCCCCAGTTCCGGACCACCGGCATCCTCGACCTCCGGCCAGCCGTCAGCCTCAAGGCGCGCGTGGTGTACGTCAAGCAGCTGCAGAAGGGACAGAGCGCGGGCTACAACCGCGCCTATGTCGCCGCGCGCGACGTGTGGGTGGCGACGCTTCCGGTGGGACACGCCGACGGCCTGCCCCGCGTGGCGGCGAAGGGCGGACGCGTCCGCATCGGCGGCGAGCTCTATCCGCTCATCGCCAGCGTCTCCGCGAGCCACTCGATCGTCGAGATCGGAGCGGAGCCCAAGGTGGCGATCGGAGACGTGGCGACGCTCTTCGACGACCAGGACGGCTCGCGGCCGGAGGACCTCGCCGCGGCGTGCAACAGCTCCGTCTACGACCTCACCATGCACCTGAACCCGCTGCTGCCGCGGCGGGTGCTCTGAAGCGCGACCGTAGTTTGTAGAGTCTTCACGCGCTCAGAAGCGCAGGCCGAACGCGATCGCGAAGACGGCGTCGCTTTTGGCGATGACCTTCGCCTGGAAGTACGGGATCACCGAGGTGCCGGTGCGGAATCCCACGCCCCCGAGGAAGTTCGCCCCCACGTCCGTGTCGGACTCGAAGGGCCCCGGGGGATCGAACCGCACGATGGCGAGCCCGCCGCCCAGCCAGACGTACGTCGAGCTGTGCGTGGGGAAGTCGTAGTGGAAGTCCAGGTTGAACGTGAGGTACGAGTCGTCCACGAACGCGTACTCCACGTTCGGGTTGAACCACACGCGGTGCGCCACGCGGGCCAGGAACTCCGCGCCCACGAACGCGGCGTCCACGTTCGTGTAGTAGCCCCCGCGGATCCCGAACTTGAAGTCGTCGGCGGAAGCGGGTGTCGCCGCGAGGAGGACGACGCCCGCGACCACGCAGAAGACGAAGAGGAACGGGCGGACCGCTTTGGCCATGGATACCTCCAGTCACACGTTAAGCGTCGAAGGAGAAGGTGCTGTCGCCTGCGCAGCGCCGATTCGTGCGCGCCTAACGCAAGGAGTTCCGCATGTCCCTGATCGTGGAGTCAGCAATGCACGTGCCAGCAAACCGCCGCCTGTGACGACGCGCACATCGGCGAGCGTGCCAGGAACGATCAGTTCTCGGGCGCCGCGCGGCTACGTCCGTTCCCCCGCGTGCCAGTGGGAACTGCCTCGTTGACCGCGCAGGCGTTCCTGAAGATAGTTCACGTGCCCGAACTGGCTCGAAGGAGGTGCTCATGAGGCGTGTCCCGGTTCTCGGCCTGCTTGCCGCGCTCGGCACGACCACGGCGGCCGTCGCCGCGGAAGGAGACGTCCTGCGGACGCCGGGGATCGGCGGGCTCTCGCGCTTGTCGAGGGGCAAGACGCGGTCGATCAGCCCGGAGAACTTCACGGGCGAGAAGGGCAAGGGAGCGATGGCCACGGAGGGGACGGGCGCCAACTCGGCGCGCGATCTCGGACGTGGCTGGAAGATCTCGCCCTCGGTCCGGATCCAGCCCGGCCAGACCTTCACGATGGGGGAAGTCCAGGGCGAGGGGATGATCCGCCACATCTGGATGACTCCTACGGGCCCTTGGCGCGACTTCATCTTCCGGATCTACTGGGACGGCGAGGCGACGCCCTCGGTCGAATCGCCGGTGGGAGACTTCTTCGCCTCGGGCTGGGGCGGCTACGCGCAGGTATCGTCGCTCGCGGTGTGCGTGAACCCCGGCAGCGCCTTCAACTCGTACTGGGAGATGCCGTTCCACAAGGGCTTCAAGGTCACGATGGAGAACCGCGGTCCGAAGGAGGAGACCCTCTACTACCAGATCGACTACGAGCTCGGACCGGTGGGGGAGGACGCCGCGTACTTCCACGCGCAGTTCCGGCGCGTGAACCCGCTGCCCGCGAAGCAGGTCTACACGATCGTGGACGGAGTGAAGGGGTGGGGCCACTACGTCGGCACGTACCTGGCCTGGGGAGTCCACAGCAACGGCTGGTGGGGCGAGGGCGAGATCAAGTTCTACATGGACGGCGACTCGGAGTTCCCGACGATCGCGGGTACGGGGACCGAGGACTACTTCTGCGGGTCGTACGACTTCGAGCACCCCGTGACCCACCAGTACGTGGAGTTCACGACGCCGTACAGCGGCCTCGTGCAGGTGCTCCGCCCGGACGGCCTCTACAAGTCGCAGCAGCGGTTCGGGCTCTACCGCTGGCACATCGTCGACCCCATCCGGTTCGAGAAGGACCTGCGCGTGACCATCCAGGCCCTCGGCTGGACGGGCGACCGCTACCTGCCGCGCCAGGACGACATCGCCTCCGTTGCCTTCTGGTACCAGCGGGAGCCGCACGCGCCGTTCCCGGCCCTGCCGGCGCGCGACTTCCTGACGGTCAATTG
>JBKPBQ010000184.1:0-11440 GCA_046726955.1 Acidobacteriota bacterium | reverse complement strand
CCTCGGAAGCGCGCCGCGCGCGGTCGAACCCGTCGCCGGCCTCCAGGAACTTCTGCGTGGCCTGCGCGAACTGCTCCTTGGACAGCAGGTCCTGCGCCTCGCGCAGCGCACGGTCGCCGGCGCGGAAGAGGTCCTGGTTGCCCGCGCGCGCCTTCTCGGCGTCCGTGCGCGAGCGGACGGCGGCTCCCTTCGCGTCCTCGGCCTGCTTGCGGAAGTGCGTGTTGAGGGCGGCGGTGAGCTCGGTGGCCACGGGATGCCGCGGGTCGATGGCGAGCACGCGTCCCAGCGCGCGCGTCGCGCCCTCCATGTCCCCGCGCTCGTAGGCGCTCCTCGCCTCCCGCGCCGACTCGTCGAGGGTGGCGAGCGTCGTCCGCGCGCGGTCGCGCACGCTCTGCGCCTCCGCGCTGTCTGGCGCGACCTTGAGCACGAGCTCGGCCTGGTTCACCGCCTCCGCGTAGTCCTTGTTGTCGAGGTACGTCCGGGCGAGCTCCACCTGGCTCGCCACGAGCTGCTCGCGCAGCGCCCCCTCCTGCTCCTTCGCGAAGTCGGCCGGCGTCGGCGTGGGCACGACGGGCCCGCGCAGGCGCGTCCAGACGAAGAGACCCAGGGCCAGGAGCACGACGAGGGAGACGAGGCCCACCACGACCCCCCGCCACGCCGACCGGGGCGGGTAGAGCGTGGGCTCAGGCCGCGCCGTCCGCGGCATCGAGCGGTCGACGCTGGTCGAGGAGAGGTCGAGCGCGGTCGCGCCCGCCACCATCGGACGGTCGAGCGTCGTCCGCGCGCTTCCGAGCTCGGCGATCGTCGGCGAGTCCCGGCCCACGATCGTGGCCTCGGAGTCGCCTCCCGGCTGCAGCAGCTCGGCTACCGACTTGCCCGCCGCGATCGCGCGTCGCGCCGCCCGCACCTCCTCGCGCATCTGGCCCGCGGAGGGATAACGCTTCTCGGGGTCCTTGGCGAGCGCCCGGTCCACGATGGGCAGGAGCAGCGGCGGCAGGTCCGGAACCCAGCTCCGCAACGGCTGGGGGTCGTGCTCGAGCACCTCGTACAGGATCGAGTGCACGGACTCCGAGTCGAACGGCTTGTGGCCGGACAGCAGCTCGTAGAAGACGGCGCCTACGGAGAACAGGTCGGAGCGCTCGTCCACTTTCTCGCCGCGGACCTGCTCGGGCGACATGTAGTTCGGAGTGCCCATCACTGTGCCCGTGCGCGTCATCTCCGACACGCCGAGGCGGGCGAGGCCGAAGTCCAGGATCTTCGTGGCAAGGTTCGGCAGGACGCGGATGTTCGCCGGCTTCAGGTCGCGGTGGATGACGCCCTTCGAGTGGGCGTAGGCGAGGCCCTCGCAGATCTGCTCCATCACGAGGAGCTTGTCCTCGAGGCGGCTCAGCCCCTGGCGGGCGATCATCTCCTTGAGGTCCCGGCCCTCGAGGAGCTCCATGACGAGGTAGACGTACCCCTTCTCCTCGTTGAATTCGAAGACGGTGACGATGTTCGGGTGGTTGAGCTGGGCCGCCGACTCCGCTTCGCGACGGAAGCGCTTGCGGAACTGGTCGTCGGCGAGGAGGCTCGGCGAGATCGTCTTGAGCGCGACGAAGCGCTTGAGAACCGTGTCCTGGGCCCTGAAGACCTCGCCCATGGCGCCCTGGCCCAGCTTGCCGACGATCCTGTACTTACCGATCTGCTCGAGGTCCATTACCGTGTCCCGGAGGCGGTAAATGCGGCCGAGTGCAGGCCAACCGGGTGATGGTAGCACGCGAGGGCGGACACCTGCGCGGACAAACCGGCCCCCGAGGACGGGTCAGCGCAGGACGCGGCGGAAGCGGTCGCGGGCGCGCATGTAGTCGCGGGCGGCCCGCGCGTAGGCCTTGGCCTTGTAGCTCGTCTCCGCATCGCGGGCGAGCGCCGTGCCGTCGCGGAAGCCGTCGAGGCGCATGGCCTGCGCCTTCTCGGCGGCGCGCTGCGCCTCGGTCATTTGCGCGCGCGACTCGTCCGCGCGGGCCTTGAACCCCGCGTCGAGCGAGGGGGCGATCTCCGCGGCGGCGGCGTTGTCGGGTGCTACGTCGAGGAGCTTCCAGAAGGCGTCGGCCTTCTTCTCGGGCTCCGCGGCGGACCGGGCGTCGTTCACCGCCGCGTCGATCTGGTCCTGGACCTTCTTCGCCTGGGCGAGCACGTCCTTGGCCTCGGCGTTGCCGGCGTCGAACTTCAAGGCGCGCTCGGCCCGGAACACCGCGTCCGCGTAGTCGCCCGCCTCCAGCTTCTTGCGGGCGTTGCGCACCTCGGTGTCCGCGAGCTCCTTGGCGAGCGTGCTGATCTGCCCGCTCTGGGGCGGCGCGGTCGAAGCGGCAGGCGTCGGAGGCCGACGGAGCAGGATGACCCCCACGACGATCACCACGAGCAGCACCGCCCCCGAGATCCAGATGAGCATTCCCGGCCCCGTGGCCGGCGGAGGGGGCACGACGCTCCGCGACCGGGCGCCGGAAGCAGGCCGGTCCGGCCGACGGGACGCAGACGCGGGCGATGGCGTGGGAGAAGGCTCCGGCCCGGAGGGAGGGACACGCTCGACCGGCTGAGTCGCGGAAGACTTCGCCGCCGGGGCGGCTGCCGCCCCGGCGGAGTTCTTCTGGGCCCCCGGCAGCGGCTCCTCGCCGCGCCCGCTCGCGATCGCCTCGCGGGCGCTCTCGAGCACGGCGCGGAACTCGCCCGCGTCCTGGAACCGCTCCGCGGGCTTCTTGGCGAGCGCCTTTTCCAGCACCTGCACGACGACCGAGGGAAGGCCGGGAACGGCCGCCTTGACCGACGGCGGCTCCGCCTGCATGACCTTGTAGAGGACCGAGTGCAGCGACTCCGCGTCGAAGGGCTTCTTGCCGGACAGGATCTCGTAGAAGACGCACCCGAGGGCGAAGACGTCGGAGCGCGCGTCCACGTGCTCGCCGCGGACCTGCTCGGGCGACATGTAGTGCGGCGTGCCCATGACCAGCCCCGTCCGGGTCATGTCGGATCCGGAGAGCCGCGCCAGGCCGAAGTCCATGATCTTGATCTTCCCGCTCGCCAGCAGGTGCAGGTTCGCCGGCTTGAGGTCGCGGTGGAAGATCCCGTGGGAATGGGCGAAGGCGAGGCCCTCGCAGATCTGGTCCATCACGTCGAGCTTCTGGTCGAGCGTCGCGAGCCGGCCCTCGGCGAGGGCCTGCTTCAGGTCGACGCCTTCGAGCAGCTCCATCGCGATGTAGAGCTTGTCCTGGTCCTCGCCGTAGTCGTAGACCGTGATGATGTTCGGGTGGTTCAGGAGGGCGGCGGACTCCGCCTCGCGGCGGAAGCGCTTGCGGAGCGTCTCGTCCTTGCTGACCTCGGCGGCGATCGTCTTGACGGCTACGAAGCGACCGAGCGTTTCGTCCTTGCCCTTGTAGACGTGGCTCGTCGCCCCTTGGCCGATCTTAGAGACGATCTTGTACTTGCCGATCTGGTCCAAGGGTCGCGGACGCGATGCGGATGATAACACACCGGGATCGAAGGAGATCCCGGCACTCTAGCGCCGGCTCGACAGCCGCGGAGGCGAAAGCATCAGCTCCTCGATGATGCGGCCGAGCTCCCGCGGGGGCATCTTCTCGACGAGGTACCTGTGGCGGGCGGTCGGGGCGGCCAGCCACTCGTTGTATCCCTGGGGGACGCGCGCGTGCATGAGGTTGAGGCCAGGAGCGGACTCCGTCCAGTAGTCCCGAGCCCCGCGCACCGCGTAGATCACGGCCGTCTGGTCCCAGCTCTCCCGGTCCTGGAGGCCGTTGAAGAGCCGGTAGGCAGCGCGGACCGGGCTCTCTTCCGGCAGGTTCCGGAGCCCCTCGCCGGTCTTGATCGCGGCCCCGATTTCGAAGCCGCTGAAGACGACCGGAGTCGGCCAGTCGTTGATGGCGCGCACGGAGGCGACGGTGTCGTAGGCGACGTTGTACTCCCCGCCGCTGTCGGGGAAGCGTCCGTCCGGAAACTTCCCCCCCATGCACGCCCACAAGCGCACCTTCCGCCGGACGAGCTCCTCGCCGTTGAGCGGGCTCATGTCGTCCGCGCCCGAGTCGAGGAGGTTCTTGAGGTTCGTGAGGAACCCCAGCGTCACGATCACGACGCTTCCGTCGGGCTGGCCGGCCAGGGTGCGGCGATAGAGCGACACCGCGTCCTGGGCGTCCTTCGCCGAGCGGACCTCGAGCGGAAAGCGCTTGGCGATCTCCTCGGTGTACTTCGACTCGACCTCCTTGCCCATGTCTTTGGGATATCCGGCGATCTGGCCGCGCACGGCACCGATCGGGACGTCCCGGCGTCCGTACCAGGTGTTGAGCGCGCTCAGGCAGGCGACGCTGTGCCGGTTCCGCGAGGAGACCATCGCGGCCAAGATCTCGGCCTCCCCGCGATCGGCGAGCGCGTGGAGCACCGCGAGCGCCCCCACGTCGTCCACGTCGGCGGCGAGGTCCGTGTCCACCACGACGCGGACGGGGGCCTGGGCGAGCGCCATGCGGCCGGACAGGCACGCCGCCGCCGTCAGGAGGGAGAGGAAGGCTCGTCGCATGGCGAGCGGGGATCATAAGGACGGCGGCGCGGGGCCGTCAATGCCCGGTTGCGCGCCGGGCCTGCTAGAATGGCGCTTTCGCCGGTGCGGCCGGAGGTACGATGGCGGACGACAAGGCGACGGTCATTGACGCGCAGGCGGACGTGGACGGCAAGCTCAAGGGCAAGGACGCACAGATCATCGGGCGCTTCCGGGGCGAGCTGGAGCTCACGGGCCGGCTGGTGCTCGGTGAAGGGGCGCGCGTGGACGCGAAGGTCCAGGCGGACGCCGTGGAGATCGCCGGCGAGTTCAAGGGCGAGATCAAGGCGCGGACCGTGACGCTGGCCGAGAAGGCGCGCGTCGAGGCGAGCGTCGACGCCCAGGTCCTTGTCGTCCGCGAGGGCGCGCAGCTCGACGGAGCGATCGCTACGGGCAAGGCGAAGGCAGCCGCCGCCGCGGCTCCCGTCCCCGCTCCGGTGCCGGTCACGCCGCCCGCCCCTTGATCCTGCGCGAGCTGGCTGCACGCCTGGGCTGCGCGGTGCGCGGCGACGGGGCGGTCGAGGTCGCTCGCGTGGCCGGGATCGACGAGGCGGGGCCGGGCGACCTGACGTTCGTGGCCCAGGCGAAGTACGCGGCGCGCTTGCCCCACACGCGCGCCGCGGCGGTCATCGTCCCTCCCCAGATCGAGACGCCGCTCCCCAGCCTGCTCTCCGACAACCCCTACGTGTCCTTCGCCCACGCGGTGGCCGTGCTCCACGCGGAGCCCCGCCCGGCTTCCGGCATCCACCCGAGCGCGCAGGTGGACCCGACGGCGGTGCTCGGAGAGGGCGTCCACGTGGGCGCGCTCGCCGTCGTCGGTCCGCGTGCGCGCGTGGGGGCGCGCACGATCCTGCATCCGCACGTCGTCGTCTACGCGGACGCGGTGATCGGGGCCGACTGCCTCCTGCACGCGGGGGCGCACGTGCGCGAGCGCTGCCGCCTCGGCGACCGGGTGGTGCTGCAGAACGGCGCGGTGGTGGGAGGCGACGGCTTCGGCTTCGCCAGGGACGGCGACGGCCGGTACCACAAGATCCCGCAGGTGGGGATCGTGGTCGTCGAGGACGACGTGGAGATCGGCGCCCTCTCCGCGGTGGACCGCGCCGCTCTCCACGAGACCCGCATCGGCCGGGGCACCAAGATCGACAACCTCGTCCAGGTCGGGCACTCCGTGACGATCGGCGAGAATACCGTGCTCGCGGGCCAGGTGGGGATCGCAGGGAGCTCGAGGATCGGCAAGGGCGTCACGCTCGCCGGCCAGGTGGGCGTCGCCGGCCACATCACGATCGGGGACGGGGCGATCGCCACCGCCCAGACCGGCATCCCCTCGGACGTGGCCGCGGGCGCTCTCGTCTCCGGCTATCCCGCGATCGAGAACCGGGCCTGGCTCAAGGCGAGCGCGGTCTTCGCGAAGCTTCCCGACCTCCTCCGCCGCTTGCGCGAGCTCGAGAGGCGCCTCACCCCCGGAGGCGAGCCACCCGCCTAACGCCAGGGAATCGCGTAGTACCCGGCTCGGTGGCGGACCTTCAGGCTCTTGTTGTTGACCTCGACCTTCAGCTTCCGGAACCGGCGGTCGCGCTCCGGCTTGTCGGAGACGAAGCCGAGCACGTACTGGCTCTGCAGCTCGTCCAGGATCTTCGAGTAGACCGACGAGAGCTCCTTGGAGGCGGTGGGGGCGAAGACCGTCCCCCCGCTCGCGTCTGCGAGCTGTGACATGAAGGCCTTCGCGGAGAGGAAGCGGTTGTTCCCGATGCCGAACGACCCCCCCGCGAACGAGATCGGGTAGATCGTCACGCCGCTGCTCCGCACGAGGTTGATCACGTCCATGAGCCCGATCGCGCTCGTCGTGTCCTCGCCGTCCGTGAAGACGAGCAGCACCTTCCGGCCGTTCGTACCCGCCACCCGCGAGATGTAGACGCTGATCGCGTCGTAGAGAGCGGTGTTCCCAGTTCCCTTGCTCTCGAGGATGCGCTCGAAGAGGCCCTGCTGGTTCTCGCTCGTGTAGCGCGAGAGCCGGATGTCCTGGTCGAAGAAGACGAGCAGGAGGTCGCGGGCGCGCGGGATCGATTCCAGGAAGCGGATGGCCGACTCCTGCGAGAGCTTGATCTGCTCCTTCATGCTCTCGCTCGTGTCGAGGAGCATGCCGAGGTTGAGCGCCAGCGCCTCCTCCTGCCCGGGCTGCGCGGCGGGGGCGAAGAGCGTGACCTTCTGCGGCCGTCCGTCCTCGTAGAGCGTGAAGTCGTCGGCCGTGAGGTCGGCGACGAGGTCGCCCTTCTCCGTGCGCACGGTGGCCGTGACGTAGACGACGTCCACGTCGACGGCGAAGACCGGCGGATCCTGGGTGCGGCCGAGGGGCACGGCGGTGAGCAGGAGCGCGGCGGCGAGCAGGGTCCGCAGCATGGGAGCGACGGCAGTCTAGTGCAGGGCCTCGATGACGCGAACCGCGAGGTCCACTTTATTGAACGGGGGCATGATGTAGACGCCCTGGGCCACGTCGCGGGCCGCCCGCGTCGCTTCCTGCGCGATGGCGACACCCTCCGCCTGGGCCTTCTCGCCCGAGCCCGCCTTGCGCATCCGCTCGCGGATCTCCTCGGGGATGCTCATCCCCGGCACCTCGTTGTGCAGGAACTCCGCGTTGCGGTGCGAGTAGAGGGGCAGGATCCCCACGAGCACCGGCACCTCGAGGTTTCCCATGAGCTTCAGGAAACGCTCGAGCGTCCGGGGGTCGTAGACGGGCTGGGTCATCACGTACTCGGCCCCGGCCGCAATCTTTTGCTCCAGGCGGCGGACCTCCTTCTCCATGTCGGGCTTGCTGGGGTCGGCCCCGCAGCCGATGTGGATGCCGAGGGCGGGCCCGATGAGGTTTCCCGCGAGGTCGCAGCCGTGGTTGAGGTGGTCCATGATGCGGATGAGCCCGATCGAGTCCACGTCGTAGACGGCGGTTGCGTCCGGGTAGTCGCCGAGCTTGGGCGGGTCCCCGGTGATCGCGAGGATGTTCCGGAGACCCAGCGAGTAGGCGCCCAGCAGGTCCGACTGGATCCCGAGCAGGTTCCGGTCGCGGCAGGTGTAGTGGAGGATCGTCTCGATCTCCACCTTGCCCTGCAGGAGGACGCACAGCGACTGCGCGCTCATGCGAGCGGAGGCCCGCGGGCCGTCCGCGACGTTGATCGCGTCCACCTCCCGCTCCTTGCAGTACTGCGCGCGCTCGAGGATGGCGCCAGGATCCGCGCCCTTGGGCGGGTCGAGCTCGACGGAGACCACGAACTTCTTGCCGAGCTTGCGCGCCAATGCCGTCTTGGCCTCGCGGGCAATGGGGGTGGGCGCCTCCTTGACGCGCACCGGAGGAACGACCGTCACCACCTCGCGCGACGGCTGCACCATGCGCACTGATCGCACGAGGTTCTTGATGTGCGCGGGCGTCGTTCCGCAGCATCCCCCCACGAACGACACGCCGGCGGTGAGGAAGCGCCGGGCGTAGGAGGCCATGTACTCGGGCGTGCAGAGGTAGACGTAGCGGCCCTCCACGAGGGCGGGCGCGCCCGCGTTCGGCATGGCCATGAGCCGAGCGGACTTCGCGACCGCGGCCATCCGCTCCACGGTCTGGAGCATCGCCTGCGGGCCCTGGCTGCAGTTCGCCCCGACCACCGATACGCCCAGCCCCTCGAGCGTCTCCACCACCGCTTCCGGCGTGTCGCCGTAGAAGGTCGTGCCTTCTTCGTTGAAGGTCATGCTCACGACCACGGGCACGGGCGAGCCGAGCGCCCCGATCGCCTCGAGCGCGGCCCGCGCCTGGTCGAGCGAGGGCAGCGTCTCGACGAGCAACAGGTCGACCCCGCCTTCGAGGAGGCCTTCCGCCTGATCGCGGTAGGCGGCTACCGCATCGGCGAAGGAGACGTTGCCTAGCGGCGCGAGCGGCTTGCCGATGGGTCCGATCGATCCGGCCACGAGACCGCGCCCCTGCGCGGCCTCGCGCGCGAGCCGCGCTCCCTCGCGGTTGATCTTCCGCACCTGGGCTTCGAGCCCGTGCGGACCGAGCTTGTAGCGGTGCGCCCCGAACGTGTTCGTCTCCACCACGTCGGCGCCCGCCTCGAGGTACTCCTCGTGCACGGAGCGCACGAGCGCGGGGTTCGAGAGGTTGAGCTCGTCGAAGCAGCGGTTCAGGAAGACGCCGCGCGCGTAGAGCATCGTCCCCATCGCGCCGTCGCCGACGACGACGCCGTCGGCGAGCCGCTCGAGAAAAGGCCTCACGCCGGTGGCGGAGGACGAGGTGCGCATGAACGGTCAGTGTAGCGCCGGCGGAGATGGGGCGCCAGCGTGTGATCTGGATCAACACGGGCGCGCTCGGGGCACGAATCCTGCTCACTCTCGCGTGGGACTTCGTCGTGGGCAGGGTCCCGACCGACTCAGGAGGTAGCCCTCGTGCTGGCTAAGCTCTGTACCTTCAGGTCATCTCCACGGTCCGTGTCTCCCTCCGTCCCGACGGTAATTGCCGCGGCCCTGACACTCCTGGCCGCTTCCGCGCCAGCGCAGACGATCACGACGGTCGCCGGAGGCGGACCCGATACCGGTCCCGCGACCGCGCGGCCCATCGGCTGGCCCTACCAGGTGGCGCTCGACGCCACCGGCAACCGGTACATCGCGGCGGGACCCCTCCACATGGTGGTGAAGATCGACACCACGGGACAGCTCTCCGTGGTTGCGGGCAATGGAACGAACGACTTCTCCGGCGACGGCGGTCCCGCTCTGAGCGCGGGCGTGCCGAACCCGACCGGCGTCGCCGTGGACTCGGCTGGCACCACCGTCTTCATCAGCGACTCGAGCATGCACGTCGTCCGCAAGGTCGACGCCGTCGGGACGATCACCACCGTCGCGGGCTCGCCGGGGTTCGCGGGAAGCGGGGGGGACGGCGGGCCGGCGACGAGCGCCCAGCTCAATGCTCCGGGCCACCTGGCCCTGAGCGGGACCTCGCTCTACATCGCCGACACGGGCAACCACCGGATCCGGCGCGTCAACCTCGCCGCCCTCCCTAGCCCGACCATCAGTCTGGTCGCCGGCAGCGGCTCCGGCTACCAGGACGGGGTGATCGCCGTCGCGAAGTTCAACTCGCCCAACGGTGTTGCCGTCGACTCGCTCGGAAACGTCTACGTGGCGGACACGCTGAACAACTGCGTACGCTTCATCGGCACCACCAACGTGAGCACCGTCGCCGGGACCTGCTCGACGGTGGGAGGCTTCGGAGGAGACGGATTCTCGGCGACGAGCGCCCTGCTCAACCATCCCGAAGGCGTCACCGTCATCGCGGGCGGGACCTTCTACATCGCCGACGAGATGAACAACCGGATCCGCCGCGTGGCGACGGGCATCATCACTACCGTCGCAGGCAACGGCTCGTTCAGCTTCAGCGGCGACGGCGGAGCGGCGACGTCCGCCGCCATGGACCGCCCGTACTCGGTAGCCGTCGACTCCCTCACCAACCTGCACATCGCCGACACCTTCAACTCGCGGCTGCGCGTGGTCGCCGGGGGCAACATCAACACGGTCGGCGGAAACGGCACGCTCCGTTACGGAGGCGACGGCGGCGCCGCCGTCAACGGCGTCCTGATGGAGCAGCGCAACATCGCGCTCAATCCCGGAGGCACGACGCTCTTCATCGGGGACGAGCGCAACTTCCGCGTCCGCCGCGTAGACCTGGGAACGGCAACGATAAACACCGCCGCCGGCAGCGGCACCGGGTCCCCGCTGAACGACAGCCTGCCCGCCACGAGCATCAACCTCGCGCAGCCCTGGGGGATGGCGGCAGACACCGCGGGCAACCTGTACATCGCGGACACGAACCACCACCTCATCCGCAAGGTGGATACGGGCGGCTTCCTGACCACCGTGGCGGGAACGGGCACCGCGGGGTACAACTTCGACGGTCCCGCGCTGAGCGTGCAGCTCAACAACCCGAGCGCGGTGGCAGTGGACGGCAGCGGCAACGTCTACTTCACGGACGCCAACAACCACATCGTCCGGCGGCTGAGCGGAGGAACGGTCACGACGATCGCGGGGATCCCCGGCTCTAGCGGCTACGACGGCGAGGGCGCCGCGACCGGGCACAAGCTGAGCACGCCCTCCGGCATAGCGACCGACGCGAGCGGCAACCTCTACGTCGCGGACTACGGTAATTACCGCATCCGCAAGATCGACACCGGCGGAACGATCTCGACGGTGGCCGGCAACGGCGCGCCGGGCGGCTTCGCCGGCGACGGCGGCCCCGCGACCTCCGCCAAGCTGAACTTCCCGCGAGGTGTCGCCGTGGACCCGGCCGGCAACATCCTCATCGCGGACACGAGCAACAACCGGGTTCGCTTCGTCGAGAAGCGCACGGGAAGGATCACCACCGTAGCGGGAACCGGCGTCGCCGGGTTCTCGGGGGACGGTGGACCGGCGACGCTCGCGAAGCTGAACCAGCCCCACTCGGTCGCCGTCGACGCCCAGGGCCGGGTGTTCATCAGCGACCAGTTCAACAACCGGATCCGCCTGATGACGCTCGCGGCCGATCTGTCGATCACGAAGACGGACGGACAGGCGAGCGCGGTACCGGGGACGGCCGTGACGTACACGGTCCAGGTGACGAACAACGGCCCGACGACCGTGACCAGCGTGAACGTGGCGGAAAGCGCGCCGGCCACGCTCACCGGGCTCGCGTTCGTGCCGTCTACCGGGACCTACAATCCCGGCACCGGGGACTGGACGGGGTTGAGCCTGGCCACGGGCCAGAGCGCAACCCTCACCGTGACCGGAAACATCGCGAGCTCGGCGACGGGATCGCTGACCAATTCGGTCACCGTAGCGCCCCCGCTCGGCCTCGTGGACACGAACCCCGCGAAC
>JBKPBQ010000183.1:0-6249 GCA_046726955.1 Acidobacteriota bacterium | reverse complement strand
CGCGAGGGCTCCGCGAGGTCGACGACGACGTCGCGCCAGCGGACGCCGCGGCTCCAGCCGGTGCCGAGTGCCTTGCTCGCGGCCTCCTTGCCGGCGACGGCGAGCGCCACGGCCCGCGCGCGGTCCCTGCCCTCGGGAAGGCGCCGGGACTCGTCCGGCTCCATGATCTTGGCCAGGAACTGGGCGCCCCAGCGGGCGAGTATCTTCTCGACCCGGGCGGTCTCGACCAGGTCGATGCCGAGACCGACGACCAATCCTTCCCCCTCGCTCCCCCGAGGCGGACGATAACATGGCTGGCCACGGGGGCCGGATCCGCGCCAGAATACCGGCAGGGACCTTCGGGCCCAGCCTCAGGGATATCGCGCGTGGAGACGATCGGCGCCTTCCAGATACGGAAGCCGCTCGGACGGGGGGAGAGCGGCATCGTCTACGAGGCCTACAACCCGGTCCGTGGCGTCGTGGGCGCCGTAAAGGTCTTCACGCAGGTCACGAATCGGACCCCCGCCCTCAAGACGCGGCTCCTCCGCGACGCGCAGGCCGCGGCGCGGCTCCATCACCCGAACCTCGCGAGCGTCGTCGAGTCGGGTGAGGACCAGGGCCATCCCTACGTGGTCACGGAGTACGTGGAGGGGGTGGACCTCGCCCAGGTGCTGCGGGCGAAGAAGCCGTTCCCCGTCGAGTGGGTGCTCGACCTCTGGCGGCAGATGTGCGAGGGGCTCGCCCACGCGCACCGCGCCCAGCTCCTCCACCTCGACCTCAAGCCGTCCGACGTGCGGGTGACACCGGCGGGCGAGGTGAAGCTCCTGGACTTCGGGGTCCACCACCTGAAGTCGCTCGAGCGGTCGAACGGTCCCGCGGTGGGCGGGGTGCACTATCGCGCCCCGGAGCAGGTGGAGGGACGCAAGCCCGATCTCCGGGCCGACGTCTTCTCCGCGGCCGCCATCGTCTACGAGCTC
This sequence comes from Acidobacteriota bacterium, assembly GCA_046726955.1. Taxonomy (GTDB): domain Bacteria; phylum Acidobacteriota; class Vicinamibacteria; order Fen-336; family Fen-336; genus CAVPGH01. The sequence continues at coordinate 5,293 of JBKPBQ010000183.1, read as the reverse complement.
CTCGCGCGGCGCCGCGCGTTTCCCGGCGACGACCTGACTTCGGTCCTCACGGCGATCGCGCGCGGACGGCCCGATCCTTCGGCCCTGCCGAAGAGCGCGTTCTCTCCGGGGCTCGAGGAGCTCGTGCTCCGCGCGCTGGCCCGCGATCCCCGCGAGCGTCCGGAGAGCTTCGAGGAGCTCCACGCCGGTCTCGTCTCCCTGGTCCGCGACGCCCGCGCGCGCATCCAGGGCGAGGCCGCGACCGCGGACGAGGCGGGGGCGGGCGGTGGCGAGGCGGCGAATGCCCCCGAGCGCGAGCGCCTCCTGACGGAGCTCTACCAGGCGCGGTCCGAGGACCACATGCAGCGCGGCCTCGACATCTGCCGGCGCCTCCTCGAGCTCGACCCCGACGACGAGCTGGCGCGCCGGGCCGCCCGGGAGATCGAAGCACTCGTGCAGGACCGCGAGGTCGAGCAGCTCGTGGGCCTCGCCCTGTCGTACGCGGCGGACGGCGACACCGATCTCGCCACCAAGATCGCGGAGAAGGTGGAGCGCGTCGCCCCCTGGAGCCCGCGCTACCTCCAGCTCCAGGTCTACCTCGACGAAATCGCGGCGCGTCAGACCGTGGACCGGTTGGTCGCCACCGCGCGCCAGGCCCTGAACTACGACCGCACGGAAGAGGCGCGGTCGGCCGCGGAGGAGGCGCTCTCGCTCCTTCCGGGCTACCCCCCGGCGCAGAAGCTCATCGACGAGCTGGCGGCGGGGGATCCGCCCGCCGCCGAGGCCGCGTCGATCATGGAAGAAACCGATCCGATGATCGACGGCGCGGCGGAGGACGTGCCCGAGGCGAGCGAGGAGCCCGCGGCGGTCGAGGACCACCTGGCGCTGCCCGGCCTCGACAGCGGCTCTTTTGCGACGGCTTCACCCCAGGCGGCCCCTCCCGCAGGGGCGAATGCCCGGCAGGTGGAGTCGCTGACCTCCGCGGCGCTGCGGCACTTCGTGGGGAACGACCACGGCAAGGCGAGGCAGGCCGTGGAGAAGGCCCTGGCCCTGGATCCGGGCAACCGGCGGGCCCTCGAGCTCCAGAAAATCCTCGGAGCCCTGGGCTGAGAGCCTATAATAACGGTCGGTGTTGAGTAGGAGGTCCCCATGCGCTTGCTGAACGGCGCAGCCCTCACGGCGGCGTTGCTGCTCGTGGCGGCGGCGAGTCCTGCCCAGAGTCTGGGCGACGCCGCGGCCAAGGAGAAGGCGAGAAGGAAGACCGTGTCCAAGCCGGGGAAGGTGATCACCGACGAGGATCTCCGGACCGGCGGCGGGACGGTGAGCGGCGGAGGCGCGGAGTCCGCGAGCCCGAACCCCAGCCCCTCGCCCGGAGCCGCGGGCGCCACGGGGGCCACGGGGGCCACGGGGGCCAAGAAGGAGAAGACCGAGGACGAGCTCAAAGCGGAGGCCCAGGCCGACTGGAGGAAGCGGCTCGACGCCGCCAACCAGGAGGCGTCCACCGCCCGCGAGCGCGTCAACCAGATCCAGCTCGCGCTCAACGACACGAGCGGCGGTGTCTTCACTCCTCGCCGGGCCGGGCTACAGACCCAGTTCGAGGACGCGCAGCAAAAAGCGGCGGCGGCCGAGCAGAAGGTGGCCGCCCTCACCGAGGAAGGCCGGCGCAACGGCTGGCGGTAGAGCCCTCGCCCTCGCTCAGTAGCCTGATCGCTCTACGCGCACGAGGAGCGCCCGATCCGAGTTGAGCTCCACGCGTCGCGTGGGGCTGGGCGAATCGAAAGCAAAGCTCCCCCCCCGGGCCGGGAGGCGCACCGTTCGCGTGTCGCGTCTTTCGTCGGTCACGAGCGTGATGGCGAGGGGCACCTCGCCCGGAAGGTCCTGCGTCTCGATCCGGACGGCCGTGCGCGCGCGGCCGCCCTTGGGCGTCTCCGTGCGCCACGCGTAGCGCAGCCGGGGAATGCTCGTCCCGTAGATCCACTCCTCGAAGAACGGCCGGAGGTCCTGGCCGCTCGCCGACTCCAGCGCCTCCCTGAAGTCCTCGCTCCCCGCCTTCGAGAAGAGGAACTTGTGCTGGAACTCGCGCACGCCGCGGAAGAATGCCTCGTCGCCCACGATCCCCCGCAGCATGTGGAGGACGTACGCGCCCTTGTCGTAGACGACGGCGCGGAAGACCTGGGCGTTGCCCTTCACGTGCCCGAGCCGGTGGCCGAGGTGGATGGGCCCCGAGCTCGTGTAGCGCAGCGCCCAACGCCCGAAGCGGTCGAGCATGTCGCGAAAGGTCCCCTCGCCGCGGCTCTTCTGGACCCAGAGCGCCGCCGCGTACTGGGCCCAAGCCTCGGAGAGCCACCGCTCGCGGTAGTTGGCGGGGGCGACGCCCTGCCCCCACCACTGGTGGGCGAGCTCGTGGGCCAGGAAGAAGCCCGGAATGTCGCTGAAGTTCGCCGGGTCCTCGGGCAGCGCCCGGTTCGAGAGGAGCGGCGGGCGAATCTGCAGGAGGATGAGGCCGGGCGGGCTGTGGCCCCCCGGCGTCTTCCACTCGGTGACGCCCAGGTTCACGAACGGATAGGGGCAAGGGCCGAATCGCTCGCGGAAGTGCTCGAAGATCTTCTCGGCGTCGAGCATGAAGTCCTGGGCGGCGGCGCGCGTGCGGGGCAGGCCGAAGCCGCGGAGCGCGAGCTCCCCCTCCTGCCGCATCCCAAGATCGGAGAAGCGACCGACGGCCGCCGTCAGGTACTTGGCCGGCTGCTCGAGCCGGTACTCGGCGAAGGTGCCGCGCTCGCCGGTGCCGGAGGCCACGAGCTCTCCCCCGGAGAGCGGAAGGATGCCCGGAGGCCCCTCCAGACGGAGCCGGGCCTTGGCGTAGTCGTCGTTGTCGCCCCGCGGGTACCAGGCGGTGCGGTTGGTGTAGACGGGAACGCGCTCCACGAAGAGCTCGTCGTCGTCCCGCGTCGGCTGTCCCGAGACGAGCTGCAGCAGCTCGTGCTCGATGGGAGCGGGGTCGTGCGATCCCGCGTAGCGCACGCGAAGAGTGATGTCGCCCACGCGGCCGGAGAGCGGACCCAGGGCCACCACCAGGCTGCTCTGGTCGCGCACGCGGAAGAACAGGTGGTTGCCTCCCTCGGGAGACGTCACCGCGAGCACGCGCAGCGAGTCGTGGAGCCGCAGGCGCACCGTGCTCACGGCCGCCAGGAGGCGGATGCGCAGCGTGTCCTCGCCGGAGATGCCGAAGACCTCGGGCTGGAAGCGGACGCGCAGGTCGTGGGAGAGGATGTCGAGCGTCCGCGCGTCGTCCTCGCTGTAGCGCGGCAGCCGTCCTCCCGAAGGGTAGCTGCAGATCTGGATGCGACGCTGGCGGTCGAAGAACGTGATGTCCTCCGGGTCGCCGCTCGAGAAGTTGTAGGTGAGCGTGCGCCGTCCCCCCGCTTCGAAGGTCACGGAGGCGTCGTTCACTCCGGGCATGAGCCACCAGGGCGAGCGGGGCAGGCTCGCGTCGAGAACGTACGTCTTCTGCGACTGCTCCCGGAAGACGCGCTGCGCGACCGGGAGGCGGCGGGGCGCGTCGGGATCGGGCTCGAGGCGGACGGGGAAGAGCACCTGGTGGAGGTCGCTCGGGTGGATGCGCACGAAGACGGTGCTCACGCGGTCGTGCAGCTCCTCCGACCCGCAGAACTGGCGGAGCTGCTCGCGCTCGGCGGCGGGCTGGGGCCGGAAGCGCACCTCGCCGTCCCCCGCGAAGATGAGGAGCGTGGGGCCGAGCGCGGGGGGCGAGAGGAAGAGCGTCCCCTGGTGGAACTTGATCTCGAAGTCCTCGAGCTTGATCGCGAGGCCGTCGGCCTTGAAGCCCCCGGGGTCGAGCGAGAGATGCACGAGGCCGTCCACGGCGCCCAGCTCGTCGCGGCCCACGATCGCCCAGCCGCGCTCGCGACGGGCGAGCGAGAGCCGCCAGTCGGCCACGCGCGCCCGCGGCTCCTGGGCGAAGAACACCTCGGCGTGGACCTCGCCCGTCCGCGCTCCCGGCACGGGGTTCGACCGCTGGAGCGTGAGCTGGGTCTCGTCGCCGGAGAAGAACGACCGGGCGTTCTCCGCTTCGCTCTCGAGGACGTCCGGGCTCGCGTCCCACAGCGCGACGTAGGCGGAGACGGCGCGCGCCTTCCACGCCGCCTCCAGGCGGTCGAGAAAGCTCCCGAGGTCGTCCTCCGCGGCGGGCGCGGCCGGCTGCAGGCACAGCAGCGCGACCGTGAGCGCCCGGAAGTGCCTGGCGAGCCTCACGCGCGGGCGTCCGGGATCGGTCCGGCCACGAGCGGCCCGGGCAGGCGCACGTGGAACACGCTGCCGTGCCCCGGCCGGCTGTCCACGTCGATCGTGCCGTGGTGGAGGCGCACGATCTCGCGAGCGAGGTAGAGCCCCACTCCCGCGCCCCGCCGCCGGCGGGTGAGCTCGCCGTCCACCATGTAGAACTTGTCGAAGATCCGGGGGATGTGCTCGGCGGGGATGCCCACGCCCGTGTCTTCCACGTCGAGAGCGCCGAAGGGGCCGTCCGTCCAGCCGCGCACCACCACCCGGCCCCCCGCGTCGTTGTACTTGACGGCGTTGTCCACGAGCTTGCGCACGAGGTGGTCGAGGAGGATGGGATCGCCCGTCACGTACACGGGCTGCGGAGGGAAGTCGAGGTCGAGCTCGATCCCCTTCTTGGCCGCGCGGAGCCTCAGGGGATCGACGGAGGCGGAGGCGATGTCGTGGAGGTCCACGCTGCGAAGGGCGAGCGAGCGCGCCCCCTCCTCCTCGATCCGGCTCACCTCGATGAGCGTGTCCACCATGTCGATGATCTGGTCGCAGCTGTCCACGATCACCCGCATCACGTCGGAGATCGATCCGTCGGCCGGCGAGCCCTCGTTCATGAGGTGCTCGCCGTAGCCCCGGATCACGGTGAGCGGCGTCCGGAACTCGTGGCTCACGTTGCGCAGGTACTGGTTGCGCAGCCGGTCGAGGTCCTCCAGCCGCTCGTTGGCCTCGCGGGCCCGCGCGAGGTGGGACCGGGCCTCGGCTTCCATCTCCCGGGCGCGCGCGGCCGCGTCGAGCAGCTCCACGTTCTTGCCCTGCAGCGCGCGGTTCGCGTCGTGGAGACGGTGCTGGATCTCGTGGAGGTAGGAGCTCGTGGTCCCGCCCATGAACGCGCAGAAGAGCAGGGCCACCGCGTGGAGCGCGCCCTCGGGGAGGTCGGTGGTCATGCCCGCGAGCACGAGGACGATCCCCGCGTCGAGCGAGCCCATCACCATCGCGTAGCGGAGCCCGCCTCGCACGGAGACCGCCACCA
>JBKPBQ010000182.1:0-5984 GCA_046726955.1 Acidobacteriota bacterium | reverse complement strand
CCGGTGACCACGATCGTCACCACGTAGATCCCGCGGGTCGCGGTCTGCCACAGGTCCATGACGCTCTGGCCGGTCTCGATCGAGAAGTCGTCGGCCTTGTCGTAGTCGAGGTGGCGCCGCGCGCGCATCGCCACCCGCGCCAGGTCCTGGGCGGCCTCGAATTCCTCCAAGGACAGCGCCACCGCCAGGATGGTGATCGAGCGGCGGGCTCCGAAGAACTTCCGGTAGGTGCTGAGGGGAATCCAGGCGAAGTTGTCCTGCGACTCCCCGAAGACGCTCCCCTTCTTCTCCGCCACCCCCACGACCTTGACCTCGTGGCCGCCGATCTCGATCTCGCGGCCGATCGGCTCCGCCACCCCGAAGAAGGCGTCGCGGAGGTCGGACCCGATGACGGCGACTGCCCGCGCTTGTTCGATGTCGGAGGCGATGAGGGGCCGTCCCGCGACGATGTCGCGCACGGCGCCGATGCGTGCGTAGTTCTCGGTGATCCCCATGAACTGCACGTTCTCCTGCTTGACCCGGCCCCGCTTGGCCGTGCCCGCGGTGGAGACCATCGCCCCCACCTCGCGGCAGCGGTCGCAGCCGCGCCGCACCGCCTCGAGGTCGAGCATCTCCAGGTTCTTGCGCTTGCGCATCTCCAGCCACTGCTCGTGGCTCGTGATGACGTCGGGCATCCGCTGGATGGTGAAGGAGCGGCTGCCCAGCTGCAGCACCTTGTCGCTCATGTAGCGATCGAGGCCCTCCGTGATCGCGACCACCGCGATGACGGAGGCGACGCCGATGAGGATCCCGAGCACGGTGAGGAACGAGCGCAGCTTGTTCGCGCGGAGCGAGGAGACGGCGATGGCCACGGCCTCCCGGAAGGGCATCAGGCCCCCTGGCGCTCGTCCTTCTCGACCTTGCCGTCGCGGATGTGGATGGTACGGCGGGCGTGCTCGGCGATGTCGCGCTCGTGGGTCACGACGATGATGGTATTCCCCTCGTGGTGCAGGCGGTCGAAGAGCCGCATGATCTCCTCGCCGGTGGCGCTGTCGAGGTTGCCCGTGGGCTCGTCGGCGAGGAGGATCGAGGGCTTCATCACGAGGGCGCGAGCGATGGCCACGCGCTGGCGCTGGCCGCCCGAGAGCTCGTTCGGCTTGTGGTGCATGCGATCCGCGAGGTCCACCATCTCCAGGGCCCCCCGGGCCCGCTCGAGCCGCGCCTCCTTGGGCACCCCCGCGTAGACGAGGGGCAGCTCCACGTTGTGCAGGGCGCTCGCCCGGGGGAGGAGGTTGAAGGTCTGGAAGACGAAGCCGATCTCGCGGTTGCGGACCTCCGCGAGCTCGTCGTCGTTCATCTGCGAGACGAGCTTGCCCCGCAGCACGTAGGTGCCACGGCTCGGGGTGTCGAGGCAGCCGATGAGGTTCATGAGCGTCGACTTGCCGGACCCCGAGGGGCCCATGACCGCGACGTACTCGCCCTTCTCGATGACGAAGCTCACCCCGCGCAGCGCGTGGATCTCCTCCGCCCCCATCTGGTACGTCCGCCAGAGGTCCTCGGCGCGGATGATCGCGCCGTTGGCGGAGGCTATGTCGCCCGCTCCGCTCACGCGGCCTTCTTCTTGTTCTCGACCTTGAGCCGGGCCCCGTCCTTGAGCGTGCGCAGCGCCTTGTAGGAGCCGGTCACGATCTCCTCGCCGTCCTTCAGCCCCTCCAGGACCTCGACGTCGGTGTCGCCCATGATCCCCGTCTTCACGGGCCGGAACGTCGACTTGCCCTGCTCGACCACGAAGACCCCGTCCTTCTCCACTCCCTTCGCCCGCCCGACCGTGAGCACCGTGTTGCCGTCCGACGAGGGCTCGGGAACCGCGTCCGGGTCCACGACCTTGCCGTCCTTGTCGAGCTCGCGCACGACGACGGCCTGGATGGGAACGGCGGTCACGTTCTTGCGCGTGGCGGTCGTGATGTCGGCGGTGGCGTTGAGCCCGGGCCGCAGGTTCGGCGGCGGGTCCACGAGCGTGATCGTGACCTTGAAGTCCTTGGCCTGGTTGCCGGTGTTGCTGCCGGTCTGGGGCGTGGATCCGGTCGTCCCCGCGGTGCCGCGCGGAATAGCGGACGAGCCGATCTCCGTGACCTCGCCCCGTATCTTCACGCCTTCGAGCGCGTCCACCCGGACCTCGGCCGGCTGCCCGAGGAGGAGGTTGCGGATGTCCGTCTCGTCGACCATGATCTCGCACTCCATGACCGACAGGTCGGCCACGGTCATGAGCACGGTGGGGCTGAAGCTCTGGGCCCCGATCACGACCTCGCCCTCCTCCTTGGGAAGGCTCGTGACGACGCCGTCCATGGGCGAGAAGACGGTCGTCTTCTTGAGGTCGTCGCGCGTGCTGTCGAGCTGGGCCTTGAGCTGCAGCACGCGCCTGCGCGCCGCCTCCACCCCCGCCGCCTTCATCTTCACCTGCGCGTCCGCCTGGTCGTAGGTCTGGTCGGAGACGAGCTTCTGCTGGAACATCCGCTTCGTGCGGTCGAGCTCCAGCTTGGACACGTCGAGGTCGGCGAACGCGCGGTCGAGGTCGGCCTGCGCGGAGAGCATCGCCGCCTCCGACTGGCGCTCTCCCGCCTCGAAGCGCTCGGACTCGATCCGGGCCAGCACCTGCCCGTTCTTGACGCGGTCGCCCTCCTTGACCGCGAGGGTCACGATTCGGCCGGAGACGTTGGCGCCCACGTTCACGTAGCGTTTGGGCTTGACCTCGCCGGAGGCGGTGACGAGCGAGACGAGGTCGCGGCGGGCGACCGGCTGCGTCTGGACCTCGACGCGCTTGCGGTTCTCCCGCACGAGGTTGAATCCGACGATGCTGCCGAGGACGAGGACGGCGGCCACGAACCCGAAGATGCGACGCTTCTGCGGTGCCATCTCGGCGGGGATCCTCCTGGGGGGTTGTCTCGGATGAGATTACGTGCCGGCGGGCTCCGAGGTTTCGGATTCCGGGCGTTCTTCACATGTTAAGATGCCCGCTCTCGACCGCCAAACGACCGCCGGAGCCTCCGTGGCCAAGGTCCTCGTCGCCGACGACAGCCCGCTCGTCCTTCGTCTCGTGGAGAAGGTGCTCCAGGCGGCGGGACACTCGGTGGTCACGGCCCGGGACGGCCTGGAGGCGGTGGAGAAGGCCTTCGCCGAGGACCCGAGCCTCGTGATCCTCGACGTGAGCATGCCCCGGCTCAACGGCTACCAGGCCTGCCGCCTCCTCAAGCACGAGCCGGCCACGCGGGGGACACCCGTCGTCATCCTCACCACCAAGGACCAGCCGCGCGACCGCTTCTGGGGCCTCCAGACGGGGGCGGACTACTACCTCACCAAGGACGCGGAGCCTCAGAAGATCGGGGAGCTCGTGCAGAACATCCTGAGCGGCGAGCCGCCGCGGACGGGCAAGGGCACTGACGCCACCACCGTGGACGTGATGGCGCGCGTGAACGACCTCCTCGACCGCAAGCTCTACGAGGCGTCGCTGCTTTCGGAAGCGACGCGCGCCGGGCGGGGCAAGCTCTTCCACGAGGCTTTCGCCGGCGTCATGGGCCTCCTCGCCCAGGTCGTGGACCACACGCTCTCCGCGTTCGCGTTCGTGGAGGGGACCGACCTCGAGGTGGTCGTGTATCCGGCGCGGCCCGTCGCCGCCGGCCTCACCGAGGAGATGAAGGCGCGCGTCCTCGAGGCGGCCGCCGCGAACTCCCCGACGCTCACCCGGGTGGCCGTGCAAGTGATCGGTCCGCCGGGCGGCCCCATCGGCACGGACGAGAAGACGCTGGGACCGGTCTCCACCTTTCCGGTGGTCGTGGGCGGATCGTTCGTCGGCCTCCTCGCCGTGGCGGGACGCAGCGCGGCCCGCCTCGACTCCGACAAGAGCTCGCTCCTCGACCGGCTGGCCGAGCAGACGCACATGGTCCTCGAGAACTCGCGGCTCGCGGAGCGGGTCCGGGGCCTGCAGACGCGCGACGCGGTGACGGGCCTCCTCACCCGCGAGTCGGCCGTCATGATGCTGCGGTCCGAGTACGAGCGCGCGGCGCGCTACGACGAGGGCCTGAGCGTCCTCCTGGTGGGGATCGACCGGCTGGCGGACATCGCGGCGATGCACGGGTCGGTGGCCGCCGACGCCGTACGCCGCGAGGGCGCCCGGCTCCTCACGGACCTCCTGCGGACGATGGACGTGGTCGCGCGCTACGGGAACGACGAGTTCCTGGCCTTCCTCCCCCACACGGTGCTCGACGAGGCGGGCAAGACCGCGGAGCGTGTGCGGACGCAGGTGGAGGCCCGGGCCTTCCGCTCGGGGAGCCGCGAGCTCAAGGCCACGGCGAGCATCGGCTTCGCGGGATTCCCCGGCCCGGGCTCGGCGGAGGAGCTGCTGCGGGCGGCCGACGAGGCGCTCGGACGCGCCCGCGAAGCCGGCGGGAACACGGTGAAAGGCCGCCGCCTGTAGCCCGACCCGCCTGCTACCATAGAGAGGATGGCCCTCGACGACCGCGCTCGCGTCCCTGCCGACGTTCCCGTTCCCGAGATGGAAAAGCTGCTCTCCCTGGCCCTCTCCCGGGGAGGCGATTTTGCCGACCTGTTCTTCGAGCACGAGCGCACGTCCTCGCTCCTCCTCGAGGAGGGGATCATCCGCACCGCTTCCGCCGGCGTGACCTGCGGCCTCGGCGTGCGCGTCGTCTCGGGAGAGCGGACGGGCTACGCCTACACGGACGATCTCTCCTTCCCAGCGATGGCGCGGGCCGCGGAGACGGCGGCCCACATCGCCTCCGACTCGCGCGTGCTTCCGCCGGAGCCAGTCTCTCCGGCTCCCGTGGACCGGCGGTACGGGGTGGCGAGCCTCGGCCAGATCGCGCTCGCCGAACGGATCTCGCTCGTGGAGCGCGCGGACCGCGCCGCCCGCGCCTACGACCCCCGGATCGAGAAGGTCATCGTCAGCCTGGGCGAAGAGACGCGCCAGGTCCGCATCGCGAACTCGCGCGGCCTCCTCGCCGAGGACGTGCAGCCCCTCTTCTCGATCCGCGTGTCCGTGATCGCCGCCGAAGGCGGCGTGCGCCGGGAGGGCTCGGCGGGCGGAGGCGGGCGCCTCGGCGCGGAGTTCTTCGCGGAGAAGTCTCCCGAGTACTTCGCGCGGGAAGCGTCGCGGATGGCAGTGACGCTCCTCTCCGCGGTCGAGGCCCCGGCGGGGCCGATGCCGGTCGTCCTCGCCCCCGGCTGGCCGGGGATCCTCCTCCACGAGGCGGTGGGCCACGGCCTCGAGGGCGACTTCAACCGCAAGGGCCTCTCCGCCTTCTCCGGGAGGATCGGCGAGCGCGTGGCCGCTTCCGGCGTGACCGTGATCGACGACGGCTCGATCCAGGACCGCCGCGGCAGCCTCAACGTGGACGACGAGGGCAACGTGCCCGGCCGCACCGTGCTCATCGAGGACGGGATCCTGCGCGGCTACCTCCAGGACCGCCTCAACAGCGGCCTCATGAAGATGCCGGCCACCGGGAACGGCCGGCGCCAGGGCTACGGCTCGATCCCGATCCCGCGCATGACGAACACCTTCATGCTCGCGGGGACGGAAGACCCGGAAGACATCGTCCGCTCGGTGCCGCGCGGGCTCTACGCCAAGCACTTCGGCGGCGGCCAGGTGGACATCACGAGCGGCAAGTTCGTGTTCAGCGCGACCGAGGCCTACCTGATCGAGGACGGCGCGATCACGAAACCCGTGGTGGGCGCGACCCTCATCGGCAACGGTCCCGACATCCTCACCAGAGTCACCCGCATCGGCCACGACCTGAAGCTCGACGAGGGCGTGGGCGTCTGCCAGAAGGCGGGACAGAGCGTGCCCGTGGGCGTGGGCCTGCCCACGATCCTCGTCTCCGAGATCACGGTCGGGGGGACGCGGCAGTAGGTCGTCCGTGGACCGGCGCGGTGGGCACGAACGAGGCGTTCCTCGTGCCCGGGGGCCGCTGGACATTACGCGAAACGACTGGTTC
>JBKPBQ010000181.1:0-6143 GCA_046726955.1 Acidobacteriota bacterium | reverse complement strand
CAGCCGCAAGCGAGTCTTGCGTCGGCATGGGGCGACCCATACGGCGAAGCGTAGACAGCGAGCGTACGGGCTGCGTGATTGAGCCTCGAAAGCCTGCTTGACGTGGGAGCCGACACCGTTTCAGCGAGTGCGGCGGAGCCGGAGCGCTGATACAGGCCTGGCGCGAAGGTCCCACCGGGGTCTGAGAGCATGGCACGTACGCAAGGGCTCGCCCAGGAACCTGGGAGATCCCGTCGTCTCCGTGGGGAAATGCCGGAGGGCACCGGCCACACAAGCCCAGGCTCACAGGCCGCCGGGCGCCCGGCCACCTGCGAGAGCGAACAGAAGGGCGTCACCACGGTACCGCGGAGCGAAGGAGAACGAAGCGAAGCGGGAGGGGCGGTGGGAAGTCGGAGCGCCTCGACAGTACCTGCGAAGCGGGGGAACCGACCCAAGGGACCCCGTGGAGGGAAGAGAGGCGTCGGGACGTGGAACCGCTGGAGGGAAAGATCACGGGAACACCGATTTCCGATACGGTCTCTACGAAACTGCAGCGGATAGCGGAACTGGCACGAGAGTCTCCGGAGCGGGCCTTTCTGAGCTTGGCCCACCACATTGACCTCGAGTTCCTGCAGGAGGCCTTCCGTCTCACGCGCAAGGACGGCGCCACGGGAGTGGATGGACGGACCGCCAAGGAGTACGAGGAACGACTGGAGGAAAACCTCCGCTCGCTTCTCGACCGCTTCAAGTCGGGCCGGTACTACGCCCCACCCGTGCGCCGCACCTACATACCCAAGGGCGACGGCAAGGAACAGCGCCCCATCGGGATTCCGACCTTCGAGGACAAAGTGCTGCAACGGGCGGTGAACATGGTGCTCGACGCGGTGTACGAGCAGGACTTCCACACCTGCTCCCACGGCTATCGGGCCAATCGCTCGGCGCACACGGCGCTGACGGACCTCAGGCAAGAGCTCATGGCGATGGGAGGCGGGTGGGTTCTGGAAGTGGACATCAAGGGGTTCTTCGACTCGATTTCGCATTCCCGCCTTCGCGAGATTCTCGACCAGAGGGTGCGCGATGGTGTGCTGCGTCGGGTGATCGACAAGTGGCTGGCCGCAGGCGTGCTGGAAGGGACCGAGTGGTCTCAGCCGGACGCCGGGACTCCGCAGGGCGGGGTCATCTCTCCACTCCTTGCGAACATCTATCTTCATGATGCCGTGGACAGGTGGTTCGAAGTGGATGTGAAGCCGCGGCTTCGAGGCCGCGCTTTCATGGTCCGTTTCGCAGACGACCTGCTCATGGTTTTCAGCAGTGAGACCGATGCTCATCGGGTGATGGACGTACTGCCGAAGCGACTCGGCAAGTATGGTCTGACGCTTCACCCCACCAAGACGCGGTTGCTCGAGTTCCGGCCGCCGTCTAGAAGGAACCGGCAACCGCCACAGCCTGGACAAAGGAGTTTCGACTTTCTGGGGTTCACCCACTACTGGGACCGAGATCGACGAGGCTCCTGGGTGGTCAAGCAGAAGACGGCGACCAGTCGTTTCAGCCGTGCGCTTAAGCGGATCGCCTGCTGGTTGCGGGCATACCGTCATGAGCCCATAGGGTGGCAGCACCAGCAACTCATCCGGAAGTTACGTGGACACGACAACTACTACGGAGTCCTCGGCAACAGTGCAGCGCTGTCCCGTTTCCGGCATGAGGTCCTGCGGATCTGGCGGAAGTGGCTTGATCGCCGCTCCGCACAGGCGCGCATGACGTGGGAGCGCTTCGAACGTGTCGTAATGAAGCGCTTCTCCCTGCCTGCCCCTGTCACTGTTTATCACCGCTGGGGCGGTCGCGCCGCGAATCCATGTCGCTGAGGAGCCGGATGCGGGAAATCTGCACGTCCGGATCTGTGGGAGGCCCGGGTGTGGCAACCACCCGGGCCCACCCGGCAAGTGTCCTCACGCGGCGCGCGGCAACGCGCGCGCGGCTGTCGAAGGCTGCTTTTTTAGCACCCTGCTAGAATCCGCGCGGTGGTCCGCCTCCTCTCCGGCGTCTGCCGTGGCGGCTTCGCCCTCGCGGTCTTCCTGATCGTCCTCGCCGTGTCCCGCTGGGGACCGGTGTACGCGGAGCCGCCGCTCGACGCGCACGCGCTTCCCGCGGCGGGATTCGCGGTCGTCCTCGGGACCGTGGTCGCGGTGGGCGGCCGCGAGCGGCGCCCGCGGCCGTGGCGATCGGTGCTTCTCGCCCTCGCAATCGCCACCAGCCTCCTGTTCGCGATCGCACTCCTCCGTCCGTCTTCCGGCCTTCCCGCGCGCGTGGAGGGACCGGAAGGGACGCTCGGCTCTCTTCCGCCCGGGCCCATCGACCTCCTCGGTCGCGATCTTCGCCAGTGGCCGGGCCTAAGGCGTCCGACGCTGCGCTGGGAGGGGCCGCTCCGCATCCCGGAATCCGGCGCCTACCGCATCTGGGTGGCCGGGCGCGGCCGCGCGGAGGTCAAGATCGTGGGGCGGACGGTCCTGCTCGCCGACGCGGACCCGCTTCGCGCCGAGGGCGAGATCGCGCTCGGGCGCGGGCCCCAGGCGCTCGAGGCGCGGCTCGACTGGCGGGGACCGGGACCGCGGCTGCAGCTCGGCTGGACGCGGCCGAACGGAAGGCGCGAGGTCGTCCCGCCTCGCTACCTCGGGACGGGAGGCTCGCGCGCGGCGTGGATCGTCACGGACGTCCTCGCCTTCGTCGTGGCTGCGCTCGCGGGCATCTTCGTTCTCTTCCTGCCCTGGGATCGCCCATCGCGGCTGCCCGCTCCGGGCGCCGTCACGGCGCCGGAGATCGCCGTCTCCGTCGCCGCGTACGCAGTCCTGCTCGCGATCATGAGCTGGCCGCTCGTGCGCGACCTCGCGGGCGCCGGCCCGATCGATCGGCCCGACGGCCGGCTCAACGCGTGGATCCTCGCCTGGGACGCCCACGCGCTCGCGCACGACCCGGGCCGCTTGTTCCAGGCGCCCATCTTCCACCCGCTGCCGGACGCGCTCGCCTTCTCCGAGAACCTGCTGCTGCTCGGCGCGGCCGGCGCGCCCGCGCTCCTTGCGGGCCAGCCCGTCCTCGCCTACAACCTCGTGCTGCTCCTCTGTCTCCTGCTCTCGGGACTGGGGACGCAGCTTCTGGTGCGGCGGGCCAGCGGAGACCGGTTGGCCGCGTGGGTCGCGGGCGCGTGCTTCGCGGCGGGCGCCTACCGATGGACGCGCCTCGCCCACCTGCACGCGGAGGCGACGCTTTTCTTGGCCTTCGCCCTTCTCGCTCTCGATCGTTTCTGGGAGCGGCGGAGCCTGCGCCGGGCGCTGCTCGTGGGGGTGGCGATCGCGCTGCAGGGGCTCGCCTCCATCTACCTGGGCGCGGTGACCGCCGTAACCGTCGCGGTGGCGGTCGCGGTGGGCGTCATCGCCGGCTTCCGGACGCGTGACCTGCTGCGTCTGGGCGCCGGGTTCCTGCTCGCGGCGATCCTCCTGCTGCCGGCCGTCGTTCCCTACCTGCGTATGCGCGCGTTCCAGGGCGTCGAGTTCACGCTGGAGACCGTCTCGATCTACGCGACGAGCCTCGCCTCGTACGCGGCGAGCGGGACCCGGCTCTGGGGTCCAGTCACCGAGCGGCACATCGACCCCGAGCAGTTCCGGGACGCGCTCTTCCCGGGGCTCGCCGTCGTGGCCCTCGGGCTCGCCGGTCTCGCCCGCGCGCCTCGCCGCTTCCGGTACGTCGCGATCGCCGCGTCCGCGGCCGCCGTCGTCCTCTCCCTGGGGCCGGACACGGCCGTCTACCGCTTCCTCCACGAGCACGTCGTGCTCCTGAGGGGCGTGCGAGCGCTCGGCCGGTTCGCGATCGTGCCCGTCCTCTTCCTCGCCGTGCTCACGGGACTCGCCCTCGCGGGGCGCCGCTGGTTCGTTTCGGTCGGCGCGCTCGCCCTCGTGATGCTGGAGAGCACGAACGTTCCCCTCCGGCTCGGGGAGTACGACGGGCCTCCTGCCTACGCGCGGTGGCTCGCGGGAAAACCGGGAGCGGTGGCCGTCCTTCCCCTCGGCGAGGACGACACGCAGGTCATGCTCGACGGCATCGCGAACTTCCGGCCGCTCGTGAACGGCGACTCGGGCTTCATGCCCCGGCCCTACGACCGGGCGATGGAGCTGCTCGCGCGCGAGCCGCTCGGCGAGGAGGGCTTCCGCTTCCTCCGCGCGGTGGGCGTGCGCCATCTCGTCTCGCCGCGCCCGCTCGACGCGCCGCTCCTGACCGAGCTCGACGGGCGGCGCGTGTACGAGGTGCCGCCCGGCGAGCTGGCGCAAGCGGTCGAGCCCGCCGAGCCCGCGGCCACGCGGTGGGACGCCGAGGGCATCCTGGTGGACCTGCAGCACGCCCGGCCGATCGCGGGCGTGACGTTCGAGATCGCCGACGCGGAGTGGCTGAGCCGGCCCGTCGTCCGCGTCTCCACGGACGGGCAGACGTGGGAAGACGTTGCCGCGGAGGCCTCGCTGCCCGACGCCGTGGTGTCGCTCTATCGCGATCCGCGGTCGGGACGCGGCGCTATCCGGTTCGCGCCGCGGGTCGCGCGCTTCGTGCGACTCCCGGCGCGGCTGCCCGCGCGCCGCGGCGTCCTCGAGGTGCCTTAAACTCGCGGGATGAGCCTCGTGGGTAGCGTGACGGCAGCCGAGGCCGGTGCGTTCCTCCAGGACCCGCCGCGCCTCACCAACACGTTCGCGGCCGATCGGGTGCTCGCGGAGACGCTCGACAGGCTCGTGCCGACGGACGTCGCGACCGCGCTCCGTCCGGCGTGGGACGCGCTCGGCGAGGAGGCGGCCGGGCCTCTCCAGGCGCTGGCGCGGCAGGCGGAGGCCGAGCCGCCTCGACACGTGCCCTTCGACGCGTGGGGGCGGCGGGTGGACGAGATCGCGGTCTCCCCGGCCTGGCGCGAGCTGCACCGCGCGGCGGCGCGCTGGGGGCTGGCGGCGATCCCCTACGAAGGCCGGCTCGGGCCCTTCGCGCGCCTCCACCAGTTCGCGCTCCTCGCCCTCTACGCTCCGAGCTCGGCGGTCTACGCCTGTCCCGTGGCCATGTCGGACGGAGCGGCCCGCACGCTCCTCGAGCACGACGAGGCGCTCGCGGCCCACGCGGTTCCTCGCCTGACGACGCGCGATCCCGATCGGATGTGGACGAGCGGGCAGTGGATGACGGAGCGCTCGGGGGGCAGCGACGTCGGGGGCACGGAGACGCAAGCGCGGCGCGACGGCGAAGGCCGCTTCCGGCTGTACGGCGCGAAGTGGTTCACGTCCGCGGTGACGAGCGAGATGGCGCTCACCCTGGCCCGCCCGGAGGGCGCTCTCGCGGGCTCCGCCGGCCTCTCGCTCTTCTACGTCGAGACGCGCGACGCGGAGGGCCGGCTCCAGGGCATCCGCGTCGACCGCCTCAAGGACAAGCTCGGGACACGCGCGCTTCCGACCGCCGAGCTCACGCTCGAGGGCGCGCTCGCCCTTCCCGTCGGGGAGCTGGGGTCGGGCGTCCGCAAGATCGCGCCCCTCCTGAACCTCACGCGCCTGCACAACGCGGTCAACGCGTGCGGAACCATGGCGCGCCTCCTTCAGCTCCTCCGGGACTATGCCCGCCGTCGCGTGGCGTTCGGGGGGACTCTCGCGAGCAAGCCGCTCTTCCGCGAGACCGTGGCCGACCTCCACGTCCAGTACGAGGCGGCGCTCGCCCTGACGCTCGACTGCGCGCGCCTCCTGGGCCGGCAGGACGCGGGGGAGGCGAGCTCCGAGGAGACGGCGGCGCTGCGGCTCCTCACGCCGCTCGCCAAGCTCCTGACCGCGAAGCAGGCGGTCGCCGTCGCGTCGGAGGCGCTCGAGGCCTTCGGCGGAGCGGGCTATCTCGAGGACACGGGCCTTCCGGTCTTCCTGCGCGACGCGCAGGTGCTGCCGATCTGGGAGGGGACGACGGACGTGCTGAGCCTCGACGCGCTTCGGGCCATCTCGCGCGAGGGCGGGCTCGAAGCCTGGCTCGGCCTCTCGCGGCATCGTCTGGCCGCGCTCGCCTCGTCCTCGCTCGCGGGCACGGTGGCGCTGCTCGGCCGCGCGCTCGACGAGACCGAAGGCTGGCTCGCGAAGGCCGCCGTGGACCCCGCGTTCACCGAGGGCGCGGCG
>JBKPBQ010000180.1:0-5963 GCA_046726955.1 Acidobacteriota bacterium | reverse complement strand
AAGTAGAGCCCGAGGCCCGCGAAGACGAGGCCGAGCAGCGTCTCGTTGGACATCCCCTGGCTTCCTCGAGATCAGGCGCCGGTCAGGGCCTGCTCGATGTCGGCGACGATGTCCGCGGCGTCCTCGACACCCATGTCACAGCTCCACCGGCTGCGTCCTCACGTCGCGCGGCCGCGGCTCTTCTCGGCGCGGCACGGGCGCCCCGCCCACGACTGGCTCCACGAACTGCCGGTAAGCGTCGCGGTATCCCTGCTCCAGCAGGTCCGCGGGCGTCTGGACGACCTCGGTGGCGGGATCGCGAGCGCCGTCGAGCTCGGCCGGACCCACCGATCTCCGCTCCGGCCTCACCACCCAGAGCGGCAGCTCGCGGAAGAGCCGTCCGCTCGCCGGGTCCTCCCAGGCCCGACCCCCGTCGTCCGTCCGGTGGCCGAGGCTGCCCACGATGCGGTTGATCCGCTCGGTCTCCTCCACGTCCGTCTCGAGCGCCTGCGCCTCGAGCGTCGTGAGGAGCGCGTCGAGGCGCGCGCGCGGGCCGCGGCGGCGCGGCGTGCGGCGCGGCTCGACGGGCGAAGCCGAGACCACGACCACCTGCTCGGCCCCGGCGGCGATCGCGTCCGCGACGCCCGCCCCCGCCACGAGAGTGGAGTCGGTGAGCCGGTGCGTCTCGCCGGAATAGATCCCTCCCTTCGGGAAGGGCACGCGGCGCACCGGTCCCGCCACGGGAGGAAGGACGCCGGCCGCGACACCGTCGAAGAAGAGGGTGTCGTACCCGGTCGCGCGAAGGTCGACGGCTATCGGCCGCCCGTCGCGGAGGGAGCGGCGGCCGCGCGCGGAGAGGAAATCGCCCCGGTGCTCGTCCGCGAGCACGACGAAGGGCAGGACGGAGGCCGCGTCGAGATCGGCCGTCCGGATCACGAGCTCGCGGAAGCCGGGCTGGCCCACGTTCTCGGAGAGGAGGGCGACGAAGCGGCGGCCCAGCTCCGCCTCCGAGGGCGGCGAGTCGTTGAGGGCGGCGCCGCGCGCGATCTCCCAGAGGCCCCGGCGCAGACGCGCCTCGCCCGGAGCGGCGTCGAGAAACGACTCCAGCGACTCCGCGAAGCGCCGTCGATCGCGCCAGAGCGAGAAGCCGAGCGTCGTGGCCGCCACCAGGGCGAGCGCGAAGATCGGCATGGCGAGGGCCGCGAGGTAGGGGCCGGAGAGCGACTCCGGCGCCACCGCCACGAGAGCGAGGATGCGCGAGGCGAGACCTGGCCAGGCGCGATCGGCGATGAGCACGGTCGGAAAGAGCAGCCCGGCGAGGAGGCCGAAGACCACCGGCAGGAGGAAGACGCCGAACGAGCAGGCGAGGAGCCCGAGGGACAGGACGAGGAAGGGACGGACGCGGTAGAGCGACCGCCACTGGAGGTCCTGCCAGAAGCCGGCCTTGCCGTAGAGGCGCGTGCCGCCGTCCACGGCCGCGTAGGCGGCGGCGATCGCACCCGTGCCGGATCCGACGACGAGGTCGACCTTGACACCGCTCTCGTCGAGGGCGCGGAGCACGCCGGCGTGATACGCGCCCGACGTCCCGCAGCCCGTGAAGACGACCGCGGTTCGACGCTTGGGCGAGTACTCTCTCACGCGCCTCCTCGTGAGTTGTGGGTTACGGCCAAGGGTATCAGCAATCGGCCGGCGAGAGTCGCCCGATCTTCGTCGGAGAGGAGCGGCACGTAGGCTCCTCGGCCGCGCGGCGAGGCGAGCCACCCGAGGAGCCACGGCCAATCCGAGTCTCCGCCCCGATCGTCCCAGCTCAAGCGGGCGACGGCGCCCGGCAGATCGGCCTCGCTCGTCGAGACGGCGGCGTTTTCGAGCACGCGGCCCTCGACGACCGGGTAGAGCACCACGCGCCCGCGGCGCCGGTCCACCACGACTCCGCGCGCGCCGGCGGCCGCTCCCGCCCACGGCGGCATTCCCTCGAAGCCCGCCGCGCCGCGGGCGAGACGCGCCGACGTCTCCGACGCGAGCCGGCGGTAGTCTTCCTCGCTCGTCCGGCCGAGGCAGGGAGCCGCGCACGTCTTCACCTGCGCGAACACGCAGCCGAGGCCGAGGGGAAGGGCGGGATCGGGCTCGAAGACGTAGTCGCAGGGGCGCAGCGGGACATCGCGCTGCAGCGCGTCACGCGCCTTGTCGGCGGCTCGCTTGTCGCGAAAGGGCCCGAAGAGGGCGTCGGCCGTCTCTTCCCGCCGCCGCACGCTCACGCGCGGAAACCGCTCACGAGGGTCGAGGTGGAGATAGGCGGGGACCTTGAGGTCCCGCCGGCGCGCAAGCGGGACGTGGCGGGCCATGAGCCGCTCGTAGACGAGCTTCTGCTGGAAGGGAAAGTCCGTCGCCGCGAAGGCGATCTCGGTGGCCACGGGCCGCAGGTTCGTGGGCGGCCTCTTCCCCTTCGCCGGAGGCGGGCCGGCTCCGAGGTACGTCGCCGCCCAGCGCCTCAGGTTGGACGGACGGGCGATGAGGAGGTTCTTGCCCTGCGGCCCGACGATCTGCGCCACGCCGGCCGACGGGGGGATCGCGGTGAGCTTCCCCGCGAGGTCGCTCGCGAGATCGCTCGGGTCCAGGGAAACGTGGGTGAACGCGGGAAGGGCGGTAAAGGGAGGGCTTCCCAACCCCGGCTCATTCCCCCGTCGAGGGGCGATCTTCCACCTGGTCGTGCATCGTCACGAGCCGGGTGATCTCGTACTCCTTCGTTCCGTTGGGGACCTTCACCTCGACGGTGTCGCCCTCTTCGTGGTTCAGGAGGCACTTTCCGATCGGAGACGACGGGGAGATGCGGCCGATCGTGGGGTCGGCCTCCTCCGGAGTGACGATCTCGAAGACGGTCTCCTCGCCGTTGCTCGGGTGACGCACGTGGACGACGGAGCCGAGGCCGACCTTGCCCTTCGGAATCTTGTCGAGGTTCACGAGCGACAGCGCGGCGACTCGGCGATGGAGCTGGCCGATGCGGGCTTGCAGGAAGCTCTGGCGCTCCTTCGCCGCCTTGTACTCGGCGTTCTCGCGCAGGTCTCCGTGCTCGCGTGCCTTGAGGATCTCCTTGGGCAGGTGGACCTTCAGCTCGTAGTCGAGCGTTCGGATCTCCTCCTCGAGCCTCTTCTTGATATCGAGCATGCCCGGTCACGTCCTCGAAAACACTCATACTATCATGGCCTTCCGCGCATGGACGCCGCCCCCGAGGTGATCCGGAGCCGGACGAATCCACGGTATCGGCGCTTCCTCCAGCTCAGGCAGAAGGGAAGCGCTGATCTCTGTATGTTGGAAGGTCCAAAGCTCGTCGAGGAAGCCTTCCTCGCCGGGGTCGAGATCGTCGAGGTGGCGGTGGCCCCTCATGCCGAATCGACCGATTCGGTCCGACGCCACCTCGTCACCCTCGCCGAGCGCGGCGTCCCCGTCCACCGCATGGACGCCTCCCTCGTCGCCTCGCTATCGGAAGCGGAGACGAGCCAGGGACTCGTGGCCCTCGCCCGGCGGCCAGTGTTCGACGAGGACCGGATCCTCGACGGCATCCCGCTCGTAGTGGTCGCGGTCGAGATACAGGATCCAGGGAATCTCGGAGGGTTGCTCCGGAGCGCGGAAGCGGCGGGCGCTTCCGGCGCCTACCTCACTCAAGGAACGGCCGATCCCTTCTCGTGGAAGGCGCTGCGCGGCTCGATGGGCAGCGCGTTCCGCCTTCCCACGGTGCGCGGTGTATCGGTCGAGGACGTCATCGCGCGCCTGCGCGCTCGAGGCGTCGCGATCGTCGGCACGGCGGCGAGCGCGGGGACCTCCTACACCGAAGCCGACTGGCGGCGGCCGGTGGCACTGCTCCTCGGCAACGAAGGGGCAGGCCTGCCGGCGGCAGTGCTGCAGCAGGCCGACACGGTCGTCTCGATCCCGCTCTGCGGGCGGGTCGAGAGCCTGAACGTCGGCGTCGCCGCGGGCCTGCTGCTCTTCGAAGCCGCTCGCCAGCGCGGGAAGTAAGACCGTGGCCGGGGGCTCGAGTGGCGGTCCTCCCCCCCGCGTTCCCTTCGGGCCCCCTTCGGTCTACGCTTGGACGATGCGTGCGAAGAACGACACTTCGGGCTCGCTCTTCCCCGAAGCGGAGGTCGCGCCGACTCGGGACGCCGGACCTCGGCCGGACGCGCCCCTCGCCGACCGCATCCGTCCGCGGACGCTCGACGAGCTGCTCGGCCAGGACGAGGCTCTCGGCCCCGGCAAGCCGCTGCGCCGCGCCATCGAGCAGGACCAGCTCCGCTCGCTGATCCTCTGGGGACCGCCGGGATCCGGCAAGACGACGCTCGCCCACGTGCTGCGCGGGATGACGCGGGCGCACTTCGAGGCGATGAGCGCCGTCCTCTCCGGCGTCAAGGACGTCCGCGAGGTCCTGAAGGCGGCCGAGGAGCGCCGCCGGCGCGAGGGCCGGCGCACGATCGTCTTCATCGACGAGATCCACCGCTTCAACAAGGCCCAGCAGGACGCGCTCCTCGCCCACGTGGAGTCGGGCGATATCGTGCTCATCGGAGCCACCACCGAGAACCCGTCCTTCGAGGTCAACTCGGCGCTCCTCTCGCGCTCGCGGGTCGTGGTCCTGAAGCCGCTCGCCGAGGAGCACATCCTCGCCATCCTGCGCCGCGCCCTCGCGGACTCCGAGCGGGGTCTCGCCTCCTTCCAGCCGTCGGTCGCCGAGGACGCGCTCGTCTTCCTCGCCCGCGCCTCCGACGGCGACGCGCGCACCGCGCTCAACGTGCTCGAGCTCGCGGTGACCACCGCCCCGCCGTCGCCGAGCGGCGAGCGGCCGGTCGACCTCGAGGCGATGAAGGAGGCGTTCGCGCGCAAGGCCCTCCTCTACGACCGCGCCGGGGAGGAGCACTTCAACCTCATCAGCGCGCTCCACAAGTCCGTCCGCAACTCCGACGCGGACGCGGGCCTCTACTGGCTCGCGCGCATGCTCGAGGGCGGCGAGGACCCGCTGTACATCGCCCGGCGGCTGGTGCGCTTCGCGTCCGAGGACGTCGGGCTCGCCGACCCGCAGGCGCTCGTGGTGGCGATGGCGGCGCAGCAGGCCGTCCACTTCATCGGCCTGCCCGAGGGGGCCCTCGCCCTCGCCGAGCTCGTCGTCTACCTCGCGGCCGCCCCCAAGAGCAACGCCGTCTACCGCGCCTACGGCGAGGCGACGGAGGACGCGCTCACCACGCGCGCGGAGCCCGTTCCCCTGTGGATCCGCAACGCGCCCACGGGCCTCATGAAGGGGCTCGGCTACGGCAAGGGCTACGCGTACGCCCACGACGAGGACGAAGGCGTCGCGGGGATGGATTGCCTGCCGGAGTCGCTCGTCGGGAAGCGGTACTACCAGCCGACCGACCGCGGCGACGAGGCCGCGCTCAGGGGCCGGCTCGAGGCGGCGCGGCGGGTGCGCGAGCTCAAGAAGGGGTCGAAGAGCTAGCGGCGGACGGCACGAAGGTCGAGATATCGGCGGGACGGCCGAGGAGATAGCCCTGCCCGAGGTCGATCCCGAGCTCCACGCAGACCTGCAGCTCCTCCTCGCGCTCGATGCCCTCCGCGATCGTCTTGGCCTCCATCTTGTCCGCGAACGCCTTGAGGGCGCGCGCCATCTCGCGCTTCATGTAGCTCTGGTCGATGCGGCTCACGAGGTGCATGTCGAACTTCAGGTAGCGCGGGTTGAGATGGGCGATCTTCTCCAGCCCGGAGTGCCCGGCGCCGATGTCGTCCACCGCGATCGAGAAGCCGAGCTGCGTGAAGTTCTGGAGGGCCTCGACGAAGAGAGTGTAGTTCTCGATCGCGTACTCCTCGCTGATCTCGAGCACGATCCGATCGGGAGACAGGCCCAGCCCCTCCAGGAGCTCGATGAGGGCGTTGCCCTTGAAGTCGGGGTCGTACATGGAGGGCGGGAAGACGTTGACGAAGAGCTTGTCGGTCGGGGGCAGGGCCTTGGC
>JBKPBQ010000179.1:0-5798 GCA_046726955.1 Acidobacteriota bacterium | reverse complement strand
GGACAAGCTCCTCGGCGAGGCGGAGGCGCTCCTCCGCAAGATGCTCGCGAACGGTCCGATCTCGCTCCGCTTCACGATCCAGGCGGTGAACGCCGGCCTCGAGATGCCGATCGACGAGGCCCAGGCCCACGAGGCCGCGCTCTTCGGCCTCATCTGCACCACCGAGGACATGAAAGAAGGGACGAAGGCCTTCCTCGAGAAGCGGCCGGCCAAGTTCCAGGGAAAGTGAAGCAGGCCTCTCCGGACCGCGCGTCGGCTCGCGGCCTCCGTGTCGCGATCGTGCGCGCGCGCTTCAACGCGGCGGTGACGGACGGGCTTCTCGCGGGCGCGCAGGAGGCGCTCACCGAGATGGGGGCTTCCGCGCGGGACGTCGTCGTGGTGGACGTTCCGGGCGCCTTCGAGCTTCCCGTGGCCGCGCGGGCCGCCGCGCGCTCGGGGCGATTCGACGCGGTCGTCGCCCTCGGGGCCGTGATCCGCGGGGAGACCGACCACTACGAGCACATCGCGCGGGAGGCCGCGAGCGGGCTGGCGCGGGTGGCCGTACGCACCGGCGTTCCCGTGGGCTTCGGCGTCCTCACCGTGGAGCGGGAGGAGCAGGCGCTCGCACGCGCGGCGGCGGGGCCCGAGAACAAGGGCGCCGAGGCGGCGCGGGCGGCGGTGGCCACGGTGCACGCCGTGCGCGCGCTTCGCGGGAAGAAGAAGGGCCGGGGGACGCGCTAGTGGGCCGGCGCACGAAGGCGCGGGAGTGCGCGTTCCAGATGCTCTACCAGTGGGACGCCACGCGAGCGGCCCTCGAGCAGGTGGAGAGGGACTACTGGCGTCTTCGCTCCACGACGGAGGAGACGCGCGCGCGGGCGGAGCGGCTCTTCCGCGGCGCGGCGGCCCTCGTGGGCGACATCGACGAGGCGATCAAGGCCGCCGCGACGAACTGGCGCTTCGAGCGCATCGCCGCGGTGGACCGGACGATCCTGCGCCTCGGCACCTTCGAGCTGATGAGGGAAGGCGAGACGCCGGCCGCCGTCGTCATCGACGAGGCGGTGGAGCTCGCCAAGCGATTCGGAGAGGCGGAGTCGCACTCGTTCGTGAACGGCGTCCTCGACGCGATCCGGCGCAAGGTGCGCGACGGGGCTTCGACTTCCGCGCCTGTCCGGGGGGCGGGCGGGGCGTGAGCGAGGAGAGAGAGGAGCCGGCTGCCGACGTTCCCGTTCCCGGCTGGCCCGCGGAATCGGCGCAACGTCTCGAGAAGGCGGGAGCGCTGCGCGCGCGCGGCGTCAATCCCTACCCGACGCGCTTCGTGCGCACACACCGGCTCGGGGAGATCCTGGCCGCGTACGGCGACAAGAGCCTGGACGCGCTCGAGGCCTCGAAGGTGGAGGCGAAGGTCGCGGGGCGCGTGCTCACCAAGCGCGGGCACGGGAAGGCGAGCTTCGCGACCATCACCGACGGGGAGACGAGCCTCCAGATCTACGTGCGCCAGGACGACGTGGGCGAGGAGGCGTACGCGCTGCTCGACCTCGTGGACCTCGGGGACTTCCTGGGCGTCGAGGGCACGGTGATGCGGACGCGCAAGGGCGAGCTGTCCGTGCAGGCGCGCAAGCTCGTGTTCCTGGGGAAGGCGCTCCTGCCGCCGCCCGAGAAGTGGCACGGCCTCGCCGACCACGAGACCCGCTACCGCCAGCGCTATCTCGACCTCGTGGCCAATCCGGATGTGCGGCGTGTCTTCGTTTCGCGGAGCGCGATGGTCGCGGAGATGCGGCGGTTCCTGGACGCCGAGGGCTACGTCGAGGTCGAGACGCCGATGATGCAGCCGATCGCGGGGGGTGCCGTAGCCCGGCCCTTCGTCACGCACCACAACGCGCTCGACATCGATCTCTTCCTGCGCATCGCCCCAGAGCTGTACCTGAAGCGGCTCGTGGTGGGAGGGCTGGAGCGCGTCTACGAGATCAACCGAAACTTCCGGAACGAGGGGATCTCGTCGCAGCACAACCCCGAGTTCACCATGCTCGAGTTCTACACGGCGTGGTTCGACTGCGGGGACGTCATCGAGATCACAGAACGCCTCCTGGCCACGGTGGCCGCCCGCGTCGTCCCCAGCGGCCAGGTGGCGTTCAAGGGCAGGCCGGTCTCGTTCGCGCGGCCGTTCGCGCGACTGTCGATGAAGGACGGGGTTGCCCGGATGGTGCCGGCTTCGACGGGTATCGACCGGTCAGTCCTCGACGATCCGGCGCGGCTCGAGGCGGCGATCCGCGGCGAGGCCTTCCGGTCTCATTGCCGCGCCCAGCAGAAGGACGCGGATGCCTACCTGGGCTTGTCGCATGGGAAGCGAGTGGCCCTCCTGTTCGAGGACTTCGTGGAGAGCTCGCTCTGGGACCCGACGTTCGTCACCGACTATCCGACCGAAGTCTCCCCGCTCGCCAAGGCCCACCCCGACGATCCGACCACGACGGAGCGATTCGAGCTCTACGCGGCAGGCATGGAGATCGCCAACGGCTTCTCGGAGCTGAACGACCCGCTCGAGCAGCGCCAGCGCTTCCTCGATCAGCTCGAGGCGCGCGCCCGCGGCGACCAGGAAGCGCACCAGATGGACGAGGACTACGTGCGCGCCCTCGGCCACGGCCTCCCTCCCACGGGCGGCTGCGGCGTGGGCGTCGACCGTCTGGCCATGATCCTCACGGACTCCCCGTCCATCCGCGACGTGATCCTGTTCCCGCTCATGCGCCCGGAGGGTGGAAGGTCGTAGCCCGCGTCCGGTCGAGCGCCCCGTCCCATGTCCCGCGGCTCGCTCGCCCCGGGGCGAGCTCGTTCCCTGGGGACTCAGCGACCCACGGACCGAAGAGCAGCTCGGCCTCGTACACGTTGTGCGCCCGGCATCGCAGGGAGATGTTGGTGACGGTCGGCTCGCCGCCGATGGCGTAGGGCTCGTCGTGATGGAACTCCAGGAAGACGCGTTCGGTGCAGCGCCTGCCATTGGCGGCCACGAACGCGCATCGTCCGGCATCACGTACCCACACGGCGCGCTTCACATCCGACGGCACGTGGCGGGATCCCGGCCGCGTGTGCTTGCGCGGCCTGGGACGCGATGTGATCGCCATCTTCTTGCGAGCCACGTCTTCGAGCAGGAGGGTCAGCGCCCGGTCGAAGATCTCGGCGGGATCGCCGTCTGGTATCTCCCGGCGGAGAAGCTCCTGCGCCTGACGCAGCTTCTCGTGCGTTGCAGCGCCGACAGTGAACTGCACATCGGTAGCGCTCCGGTGTGAGCGGAGCGACGACCGGTCCGTGCGCCGGACCGGGTGCAACCGAAGGGGATGTCGAGAGCACTGGGGGACCGGACATGACCCCAGGCTCGGTGGGAGCGAGTTCAAACCGGGTTGTAGATTTGGGCGCCATGGCCCGAGCCGGAGTCGGCAGCTTGCGCACCGAAGCCGGCACGTCCGCCTGCGGAGCCAGCTCCGCTACGAGCAACTCGACTTCCCGCTTGCTTCGCCCTCGCGCACGAGCCACCACCGCCTCGAAGTTGTCGGGACGCAGATGCGGGGCGAGCAGCCTCACGATGCTGAGGTTCAGCGATCCGTCTGAAAGCAAGTCGAGGACGGTCGGGAACTCCCGACTCAAGCGCGCGGCTTCGATCCGGTTGTAGGCCGCGTGCTCGGCGAGCCGCAGCTCGCGCGTGCAATAGGCGAAGAGCGAGCCATAGCCCTCGCGGAGATGGAGCTTGCGCGCGTCGAGCTCGGCGAGGTGCGCGACCAGATCGACGGTCGCCTCTCGCGCGCGTGCCGCGAGCAGAGGCACTCGACGAAGAAGCTCCGAATCGGAGAGAGCAGTGGCGCTCGCGAGCCGTGGTTGGTGATGCATTTCCTGGCGTCTCCTTTCGCACGGCAGGCAGAATGGATTGGTGGGAGAGCTCACATGATCGCTGACGTGGGTGCCGTACGAGGTCCGCGCGCGTGTCGTGGTATCGTCGGCGCTTGTGGGCAGGATGCGCGATGCGCGTTACGAGGTGAGCGAGCCGATCGGAGGTTGGTGGAGGAGCGCTGCGGCCGCCTGGAGACGGTGGGAATGACGAGGAAGATGCGACAAGGTCGACGAACCGCGGATGTGGCGACTCGCCCCGGGGCGAGTCGCCGCGAGCGTTACTCGAGCAGTCTTTCCGTCCCCTCTTAGCCCGTGCCCTACGAGCTGACGGTCGCTCTCCGCTACCTGACCGCGAAGCGCAAGCAGGCCTTCATCTCCCTCATCTCCGCGATCTCCGTCATCGGGGTGGCGGTGGGCGTGATGGCGGTTCTGATCTCGCTCGGCCTGATGACCGGCCTCCAGGGCGAGATCCGCTCGCGGATACTCGGCGCGACCGCGCACCTGAGCGTCTACCGGAACGGAGGAGCGCCCTTCGAGGAGTACCGGGACGTCGTGCAGAAGGTCCGCGAGGTGCCCGGCGTCCTCGGCTCCGCCCCCGCGTTCTACGGCAAGGGGCTCATCACCAGCGCGACCGGCTCCGCCCTGGCGACGCTCAAGGGCATCCGCGTCGCGGACGAGAAGTCCGTCACGGACCTGCAGGGCCACCTCGAGGAGGGAAGCCTCGAAGGATTCGACGAGACGCAAGACGGCGCCGCCCCGGTCCTCCTCGGCCGCGAGCTCGCCGGGACCCTGAACGTGGGCATCGGCGACGTGGTCTCGGTCACGTCCCCGCAGGGCCGCCTCACCCCCATGGGCGTGCTCCCACGCGTGACGAAGTTCCACGTGGCCGGAATCGTCCGCACCGGCCTCTTCGAGTTCGACTCGTCCTGGGCCTACCTGCCCCTGGCGTCGGCGCAGCGGATGTTCGGGGAGGACGACCGCGCCACGCTCGTCGAGGTGCGCGTCGAGCAGATCTTCCAGGTCAGGCGGCTAGCCAGGGACGTCCTCGCGCACCTCGGGGAAGGCTACGTCTCGACCGACTGGATCCAGATGAACCAGAGCCTCTTCTCCGCTCTCTGGCTGGAGAAGACCGCCATCGCCCTCACGATCGGCCTCATCGTGATGGTCGCCGCGCTCAACATCGTGGCCACACTCGTGCTGATGGTGATGGAGAAGCACAAGGACATCGCGATCCTCGTGTCGATGGGCGCGTCGCGAGGGGCGATGATGCGGATCTTCATGCTGCAGGGAACCATCATCGGGGCGGTGGGAACGCTGATCGGCGCGACCCTGGGCGTCCTCGCCTGCTACGTGCTCGACCGCTACCGGCTCCTCAAGGTGCCCGAGGACGTCTACCAGATCTCCCACGTCCCCTTCCGGCTGCTGCCGGGAGATGCCGCGATCGTCATCCTGGGGGCGCTCGTCATCTGCTTCGTGGCCACCCTCCACCCGGCGCGCGGAGCGGCAAAGCTCGACCCTGCGGAAGCGCTCCGCTACGAATGACGACCGAAAAGCCGCTCATCGTGGCCCGCGGGATCGACAAGAGCTATCCGACGCCCGCCGGCCGCGTCGAGGTGCTCAAGGGCCTCGACCTCGAGGTACGGGAAGGCGAGATGCTGGCGATCCTGGGCGCGTCCGGAGTGGGGAAGTCGACGCTGCTTCACATCCTGGGAACCCTCGACCGCGCGGACGCCGGAGAGCTCACGTTCGCCGGCGAGGACCTCCAGCGCCTCCCCGAGCCCCGCCTGCGCCAGTTCCGGAACGCCGCCCTCGGCTTCGTCTTCCAGTTCCACCACCTGCTGCCGGAGTTCACGGCGCTCGAGAACGTCATGATGCCGCTGCTCATCGCCCGGCAGGACGCGCAAGAGGCACGACAGCAGGCCCAGGCCCTCCTCGAGGAGCTGGGG
>JBKPBQ010000178.1:0-5493 GCA_046726955.1 Acidobacteriota bacterium | reverse complement strand
ACCTCCACCTGCGGGTTCACGAGGTAATCGCGGGCGAGGAGCGTCGTGAGCTTCCGCTGGATCTCGGCCACCGTGAGGCCGCCGACCGCGACCTCGCCGAGCAGCGGCAGCGCGATGACGCCGCTCGTCTGCACGGTGGGCGTGCGCGAGACCTCCTGGTTGTCGAGGACGGTGACCTCGAGGACGTCCCCCGGGCCGACGCGGTACTCCGTGCTCGGGGTGGGGCTCGGCGAGGGCGACGGCGCGGGAGGCGCGGGGGCGGTCGTCGTCGGAGGCGCCGCGGTGGGCTTCGGCGACGGCGGCTTGGGTGTCGCTTTCTGCTGCGCGAGCAGCCAGAGGACGAGGATGGCGCTCATCGGCGGAATCCGCCCGGGGCCTGGCCAATCCCGAACTGCACGATGAACCCGTCGGTCGTGACGTCGAACCCGGGGAGGTTCGAGCGGCGTCGGTCACGGCGGTAGTCCGCGCGCACGTAGGCGCGGGGGCCCAGGTTGCGGCCGAGGCCCACCGCCAGCCCGAGGATCGTGTCCTCGCGCGGCTCGCCGATCGAAGCCTGGGGGACGTCGTAGGTGTTCCACTGGTAGCCAACGGCCGCGCGCGCCGTGAAGGCGAACGGGATGGGGGTGTTGAACGCCCCGTCCACGAACGTCATCACGTAGAAGGCGTTGTCCTCGAACGCGGAGAGCTCGGTGGATCGTCCTGCCCGCACGTCGAGGGTGGAGAGTCGGCCGAGCTGGCGCTGCACGCCGAGCGCAGCCACCAGCCCGGAGTAGCTCTGGCCCTCTTGAGGCGCGCTCGGGCTCGACCAGTGGCGGTAGCCGAGGTCGATACGCCCCCGCAGCCGAGGGCTGAGCTGCCCGTCGAGGCCGAAGACGAGGTCGTCGCCATTCGCCTCCACGATCGGCCTCTCGTCCGGCGGTGGCACCGTGTGGTGCAAGTAGGTCGCGGTGGCCTTGATGTCGGCCCCCAGCTCGTAGCCGAAGCCGGCCTGGGCGACTCTCTCCCGGTAGGAGAAGAACTGGTCCGAGCCGGTGAAATCGACGTCGTTGAAGCCCGCTCCGGCCGAGGCCGTCATGCGCGGGCCCAGCTCGACGTCGACGCTGGCGGAGGCTGTGTTGCGGGTGAACCGGCCGAGATCGAAGAAGTACTCCTGGCCAGGGTCGACCTCCCGCGTCTCGAGCACACCGTGCGAGAAATGATAGTTCCCCCGCACGGTGACGCGCGTGCCGACCGGTAGGTCCAGCCCGGCGTTGACGAAGTGCGTGGTCGTCCCCACCTCCGGGATCGAGGAGAAGAAGCGGAATCGTGGCTCGTAGGACGCGCGGAACGTACCGTCGGAGACGGGGAGCGCGAGCTCGACGTACGGTGCGACCTGCAGATAGCGGTCGCGGACGGGCTCCACGGAGTCGCCCGTGAGGGTGTCGGCGTCGACGTAGGTCGTGGTGAGGCCGGGCTTGACCGTCATCCGGCCCACGCGCCACGCGTCGGTCGGCGTCGCGCCGGTCGTGTCCTCGGTCGGCGGGGCCACCGCGCTCGCGGCGAGCGGCACCGGAAAGAGCTGTCCGTAGAGCTCACGGGCGCTGCGCATCCGGAGATCGTCGGCCTGCTCTTCTCCGAAGAGGACGGTGAGGAGGGTGTCGTCGCGCACCACCTCGAAGGGCACCTCCGGAGGGATGCGCACGTGGAGCTCCAGCCCGCTCGAGTCGCCCTCGAACCGCAGCTCTTCCACCGGCGGCTCCAGGGGAGGCAGCGCGATCGACTCGGCGGAGGCGGGGCCGAGGTCCACCAGGACCTCTCCTCCCGCTCGCCGCACCTCCGCGGCGGGCAGGGGAACCGAGGTCAGCACGCGGAGGGCGAGGCGCGACGACACGGGCGTCAGGCGTACCGCCCGAACCTCGACGGCCGGATCCGCGGCGGCGAGGAAGAGGATCGCCATCACCGTCACGCGGCCTCCCGCCGCGAGACTCCCCGTCGCTCGAAGAAGAGCAGGATCAGGACGAGCAGGACGAAGGTTGCCGACTGCAGGAGGACGAGCAGGGTCTCCACCGGGGTGGCGTCGGCGAGCGAGACCGCGCCCAGCCCGATCGCGAAGGTGATCAGGTAGATCACGAAGACGGCGGTGGAGGGAGAGAGCCCGAGCGAGACGAGGCGGTGCGAGAGATGACGGCTGTCGCCGACGTAGATCGGCCGGCGCTCGCGCAGCCGGATGAAGATCACGGTGGCCGTGTCGAGGAGGGGGAGCGCCAGGACGAGGACCGGCATGAGGACGGCGAAGTAGTGGCTAGAGGCGTGGGACACGTAGCGCTCGAGGAGCGTCAACGACGCCATCACGTAGCCGATGAACAGGCTGCCGCAGTCGCCGAGGAAGATCGAGGCGGGGCTCCAGTTGTAGATCAGGAAGCCGAGCAGGCTGCCCATGAACGCGACCAGGATCAGGCTGATGAAGAACTCGCCGAGGGTCCACGCGTTGATCAGGAAGACCCCGCAGGCCACGAAGGCCACGCCCGCCGCCAGCCCGTCCATGTTGTCGAGGAGGTTGAAGGCGTTCGTGACGCCGACCACCCAGAGCACGGTGACGAGCGTGTTCATCCAGTCGGGGGGCATGAAGGACGTGCGCACGTCCGCGGCCACGATCACCATCGCCGCCACGACTTGGCCCGCCGCCTTCCAGCCGGGAGAGAAGCGGCTGCCCAGCACGTCGTCGGCGAGACCCACGGCGAAGACGATGGCGGCCCCCGCGAGCACGGCGAGGAGCTTCGTCTGCACGCGGTACGACTCCTGGAGCAGGGCGAGCGCCGGACCGAAGTAGGCGGCGGCGGCGGGGATCTTCGCGAGGATCGGCACCGCGAAGTAGCCGGCGAGCACCACGCCGGTGAAGGAGAGGAAGACGGCCATGCCTCCCATTCGCGCCGTGGACCGGACGTGCACCTTGCGCGGGCCGGGGTCGTCCATGACCTTGAGGCGGAGGGCGAGCCGGCGCACCGGAGGAACGAGGAAGGCGGAGACGACGAGCGCGCAGGCCATGACCACGACCGCGGGCAGGGCCAGGGGCGCGGTGTCGCTCAGGCCGCCACCTCCTTGGCGGCGAGCAGCTCCCGGTAGAGCGCGTCGATGTCGCTCTCGAGCCGGGCGCTGGAGTGTCGTTCGAGCACGTACCGGCGCCCGGCGAGTGCTCTCGTCCGGGCCGTTTCCGGGTCATCGAGCGTGTCCAGGATCGCTCGGGCCAAGCCTTCCGGATCACCCGCGTCCACGAGCCGCCCGCGCTCGTCGTTTCCGATGAGGTCGGGCGTCCCCCCCACGCGCGTCGCGACCACGGGACGAGCGGCGGCCAAGGCCTCGATGAGGGCGACGGGCGTTCCCTCGTTGCGCGACGAGTTCACCACGAGGTCGAGGTCGCCGTAGACCGCGGCCATGTCGGGGTGCCACCCGTGGAAGCGCACCACGTCCCCGAGCCCCAGCTGTCGGGTCTTCTCCTCGAGCGGCGCCCTCTCGTCTCCGTCGCCCACGAGGGCGAAGCGGAAGCGCGGACGCAGCTCGTGCACGCGCCGCGCCGCTTGCAGGAACGTCGGCACGTCCTTGATCGGGACGAGCCGACCCACCATGCCCACGAGGGGCGCGTCCGGCGGGACGTTCCCGCCGTCGCGGAGGGCTCCCCGGCGAAGGGGGCCGGTGAACGGCTCGAGGTCGAGCCCGAGCGGGACGACACGGATGCGGTCCTCGCCGGCGACCCCGAGCGTCACCAGGTCCTGCTTCACCGCATCCGAGACGACCACGATCGCGTCGGCCATCCGTCCCAGCCCCGCTTCGAGCCTGCGGAAAAAGGCGCTCTTGACTGGGCCGAAGTAGCCGCGCAGGACGTGGCCGTGGAAGGTGTGGACGACGACGGGTACGCCGGCGAAACGGGCCGCGAGGCGGCCCAGGAGGCCAGCCTTCGCGGTGTGGGTGTGGACGATCGCGGGGCGGAAGTCCCGGATGAGGCGGACGAGCCCGAAAAAGGCCCGGATGTCAGCCACCGGCTGGATCTCCCGGCCCAGGCCGGCCATCGCCTCGCACCGCACCCCCTTCGCCGCGGCGAGGGGGAGCATGTTTCCTTCACGTTCCGTCTCCTTGCCGACTACCAGCCTCGTCCGGTAACCCTTGTCCTCGAGGCCGGCCGTGAGCAGGATGACGTGGATCGCAGGTCCGCCGATGTTGAGCCGCGAGAAGAGTCGGACGACGCGAATTGCCCCCGGTTTGGCGTCAACGGGGGAGTCAGTCATGCCCTAGGGGACGTTCCTCGCCTGCGTTAGGCTAACATTCGTGTCCCGTTTGGTCAAGGCAACGTACCACCGCTGAACGAGTTGTGTGCCCCTATCCGACACCCCCGGCCTTCTTGAAGAGGAAGCACCCGCAACCGTAGGCCTGCTCTGCCACGAGTGCGGGATCCGGATCTTTGAGCAGTCCACGCGTCTCCGCGTCGTCGGGAATGAGCGCGAACTCCACGAGCTCGAGGGGGGCGAGGGTCTCGACGACCTGGGCGTAGGAGTACACCCGGTGCGCGTTGTACTGGATCCGCGGTCTCCCCACGGGAACGACGAAGAGGAGCGATCCGCCGCGGGCCACCACCCGGGCGAGCTCGGCCATGGCCCGGATGTCCCCGCGGGGTTCGATCGGGTCGCCGTAGCGTCCGAGCCCCACGTGCTCGACGACATGCATGCAGGACAGGCTTTCGACCGACTCGGTCGGCAAGGGCAGTTCGTTCAGATCGGCGCGATCCACCTGGAGCGAATCCAGGTAGAGACGGGGGGGACGGTAATCGAAGAACCGAACCGGCACGAATGCGGAGGCGATGGCCGGGAAGTACAGGCTCGAAGAGATGTCCGTGTGTACGGAAGGCTGGATCCTCCGCAGGACGCGGGCCGCCCACGCCGTGTGGTAGATGTAGTGGGTGTCGAAGATGGTGTGCGTCGTTCTTTCGTCCAGACACGGATAGCGGTCCGCCCAGTCGATCGTGAAGCGGGGATCTGTCCGCGAGGCCGCGACGAAGCGACGGTACTCCCACATGAAGCTCGCATAACGGGCCGTCGCCTTGAGCTTCTGGTAGACACGGCTCGCTCCCGGGACACGCCGAACCCATTTTCGCATCGCGTCCCCCACGCGTCCTCGCAGATAGAAAACGACCGGCGACGCGCGCTATTCTAGTCTCCGACTCGACTGCCGATGCTCGTCAGGCTCAACGCCGCCTTGAGAAGCACCGCATTCGGCAAAGCGGTACGCACTCTCTGGACCGAGCGGCTGGTGGCGCGAGAACTCTCGCGATGGGAAAGCGAGGGGCGCCCCGTGCCCCCGCCTCATGCCTACAAGGTCCAAACGGTTCGCCGGTACGCCCGCGATTTCGCGACCCCGATCCTCGTGGAGACTGGCACCTATAGGGGCGCCATGGTGTCGGCGGTACGGGACCTGTTCGCGGCGATCTACACGATCGAGCTGGATCCGGACCTGCACCGCGGGGCG
>JBKPBQ010000177.1:0-6437 GCA_046726955.1 Acidobacteriota bacterium | reverse complement strand
GTCCAGGCGAAGCCCCAGGGGATCGCGCGCAGGTCCTCGAGCCGGCCCCCGGCCTTCCGCCAGGCCGGCCGGCTCCCGAGGTTCAAGAAGCCGATCTCGTCGATCGGGGTCGTGGCCCGGAAGTAGCGGAGCAGGGCCGGCGAGCCGTGGACGAGAGACCGGTAGGCGCCTTCGGCGGCGGGAGAGAGCGCGTCCATCATCGCCTCCCACTCCGAGACCCGAGAGGCGGGGGGACGCGCGCGGCCCGCGCTCGTGACGAGAACCGCGTGCACGAGCTGCTCGAGGTGGCGCTCCGCGAGGTCGCGCGAGGAGTAGCGGTTGGTGATCGCCTCGCCCTGCTCGGTGAGCTTGAAGCGCCCGCCCACGGACTCGGGCGCCTGGGCGAGGATCGCGCGGTTCGTCGGTCCCCCGCCCCGGCCCACCGAACCGCCCCGGCCGTGGAACAGCAGCAGCGACACCCCGTGCTCGTGGCAGACGCGCGCCAGCGCGTGCTGCGCGCGATGGAGCTCCCAGTTCGCGGTGACGTAGCCCCCGTCCTTGTTGGAGTCGCTGTAGCCGATCATGATCGGCTGCTCGCGGCCGCGGCGCTCGAGGTGCCGCGCGTAGGCGGGATTGGCGAAGAGGCGGGCCATGACCGCGGGGGCCGCGTGCAGGTCCTCCACCGTCTCGAAGAGCGGCACCACGTCGAGGTGGTCCGCGCAGCGCGCGTCCTGGGCGAGGAGGAGCGGTCCCAGCACGTCGCTCGGGCCCTTCGTCATGCTCACGATGAACGCGTCGACCGCGGCCGCACCCAACCGGACGTGGGCCCGGCGGGCCATTCGGAAGACGGCGATGGCCTCGTTCGTCTCCTCCGAGAAATCGGGCTCTGCCGGAGAGAGCGGACGCGAGGTCCCGAGCTCTCGGGTGAGCAGCGCCTCGCGCTCGGCCTCCGGCAGCGACGCGTAGTCCGCGGCCAACCCGTAGCGCGCACACAGCTCGGTCAGGGCACGCCGGTTGACGTCAGCGTGCTGCCGCAGGTCCAGCGTCGCGAGGTGGAAGCCGAAGAGCTCGGCCTGCTCCCGCAGCGTCTGTATGCGTCCGCTGGCGAGCCGCTCGCCGCGGTGGGCGAACAGGCTCTCCTGCACGACCGCGAGGTCCGCCACGAACGCGGCGGGCGACACATAGGCACCGGCGAGCGGGCGGTAGTCGGGACGCCAGGGCCGCCCCGCCGCCTCCAGCGTCGCCCCGAGCTTGCGGTAGACGAGCGCGAGCTTCTGGCGATACGCCTGGCGCGGGTAGCGATCGACGGCGCGGCGCCCTTCGTCCGGAAAGAGGGCGAAGTCGGCCTCCAGGCTCGCGCGCAGCGCGTCGCTCACGCCGAAGCTATCCGCGGTGCTCAGCAGGCCCCGCATGCGGTCCATCGCCCGCTGGTAGAGGCGCAGGGCGAGCGCCTGGTGCTCGCGCAGCGTGCCTTCCGTCACCTTGGCCGTGACGTAGGGGTTGCCGTCGCGGTCGCCCCCGATCCAGCTCCCGAAGCGGAGGAACGGTCCGACCGTGAACGAAGAGCCCGGGTACTCCCGGGCGAGCGCGCGCCGCAGCCGGCGGACGAGCACGGGGGCGAGGTCGAAGAGCGTGCTCTCGAAGTAGTAGAGCCCGTTGATGACCTCGTCAATGACACCCGGGCGGTAGCTGCGCGTCTCCTCCGTCTGCCAGAGCGAGACCACCTCCTCCCGCACGAGCTCCAGGGCGCTCTCCGTCTCCTCGGGCGTGGGCGAGCCGAAGTCGAGCGACCGCAGCGCGTCCGCGATCCGGGAGAGCTTCGTGAGCACGGTCCGCCGCTTGGCCTCGGTGGGATGGGCGGTGAAGACCGGCATCACGAGGAGCCGCGACACGAGGGCCTGCATCTCCTCCGCCGGGACGCCCTCCTCGCGCAACCGGCGCACCGCGGCCGCGATCGTCTCCCCCATCGGCTCGCCCCGCTCCCGGGCCTCGCGGGCCCGGCGGCGAAGGATCCGCACCCGCTCCTCCTCCTCGGCGAGGTTGACGAGCTGGAAATAGGCGGCGAAGGCCTTGACGATCCCTCGCGCCTCCGGCAGGGGCAGCGACTCGATCCGGGCCAGGAGGTGGGCGCCCGCCGCCGCGTCTCCCGCGCGGTGCGCCTTGGCGAGGTGGCGGACCTCCTCGACGCGCTCGAAGAGGCCTCGGCCCTCCTGCTCGATGAGGGTCTCGCCCAGCAGATCCCCGAGCTGGTGGATCTGCTCGCTGAGGGGGTCGCTCACATCGCCTTCAGTAGCGCCAGCTCTTCAGGTCGGCCCCCGCGGGGGCGCTCTTCAGGATGCGTTCCACGATCTTCGGCGCGAACATCTGATGGTAGCGCAGCCGCGAGTACGCGTTCGGCCGCGTGTGGTCGCCGTTCCAGCAGTGCTCGGCCCGGTCGCCGTAGTCGACTTCGCCCGCGTAGAACGGGTCCTTCGTCGTCTTCAGGAAGTCCTCGACGAGGTAGACCGCGTTGTTGAGGTAGTAGTTGTCCATGTCCCCGCAGTAGAGGTGGATCTTCCCCTCGAGCTTTCGGCCCAGCCCTTTCGACCACTCGCGGCGCAGGATGTCCCCGAGGTCGTAGTGCTCGCGCCAGTACTCGGCGACCGAGCGGTCGATGGCGCCCGTCTTCTTGTCCCAGATCGGCTTGGGATAGCCGTCGGGCCCGACCGGCGAGTACACGGCCTGCCAGATGTCCCACTGTCCGCCGGAGCGGCTGCTCGTCCCGAGCGCGAGCTCCAGGCGGTTCGTCTGCTCGAGCGTCGCGGAGACGTGTCCCAGGTAGTTCCGGTGCCCGGGGCGCGGCACCTTCTTGAACGGCCCTTCCGCCCAGTACGCGTTCGCGTCCTTGTAGATGTCCACGACCGTGTAGGCGCGGAAGTCGATGGGGTCGGGGCAGGCGGCCCAGGCGCCGTTGTACTCGTCGGGATAGAGGACCTGCACGCCGAGCGCTTCCCAGCCGCCGGTCGACCCGCCGTACATGAAGCGCGCCCAGCCCCCGCCGAGCGCGCGGTACTTCTTTTCCAGATACGGGATGAGCTCGTACGTGATCGCGTCGCCGTACGGGCCGATGTTCGCGGAGTTCACCGCGTAGGAGTCGTCGTAGTAGGGATTCGCGTGCTGGATCTCGATCGCGATCATCCGGGGGAAATCCGGGCTCGTCCAGTCCTTGTAGAGCTGGTACGCGCCCTCCTCCTGGATGCGGTTGTAGCAGTCGAGGTGGAAGCGGTCGGAGTACTCGCACTTCAGGTTCGGGTCGGACGGCGTCTCGCGCCATCCCCCCATCGTGGCGGGGAAGTGCCCGTGGAAGATCGCGAGCGGATAGCGCGCGTCCTTGTGCTCGTCGTAGCCCTCGGGCAGGAGCACGTGCGCGCCGAGGTACATCGGCCGCCCCCAGAACTTCGTCAGCCGCTCGCTCTGGATCTTCTCGTGCTTGACGTACTTCGTGGTCGGGGGATCGGGAATGGGCGGGATCTCCTTGTCCAGCTCGATGCGCACGACCTCGTCCTTGCGCGGGTCAATCGCGATCTTGCGCGGCGTGCTGATCAGGTTGCCGGGAGCGCGGCTCCACTGCTGGCCCTCGCCGCGGTCCATGGGCAGCCTCAGCACGTGCCCGTCCGCACGCTTGAAGGTCTCGTACTTGTGGAGGAGCGCCTGCACCGAGTAGGTACCCGGCTTGATCTCGCCCAGGCTCTCCGCGGGGTAGCCGAGGACGCTCGCGTCGAAAACCGCCTCCTCGCCCGGCTTCCAGCCGACGGCGTCGACGCCGAACAGCTGCTGCGAGTCGAGGCTCGTGTCGCTGATCAGCAGGCGCGGCTCCTTGCTGTCGTCGGCGGAGACGAGGAGGAGCACGCGGCCGTCGAAAGGAGCCGCTCCCCCGAGGCGCGCCGGGTAGCTGACGACGAAGCGCGGTCCGGCCGCTCGCGCCGTGCGCGCGACGGGAAGGCACAGCGCGACTGCCGCGAGCGCGCCGGCGAGCGCCAGGGAAAGCCGCCAGTCGATCTTCATGCTCAGGACCCCAGGAGCTCCTGGACGAGGTTGTCCGCGTCGTAGACGTGCCTCAGGGCTTCCAGGATTCCCCGCACGTCCACCGCCACCGTCCGGTTCACGGTCTCGTCGTAGTAGTAGTCGCCGGCCAGGCTCTCGATGTTGCCGTCGAAGACGATCCCGACGAACTCCGCCTTCGCGTTGATCACCGGGCTGCCCGAGCTGCCGCCCACCGCGTCGTTGGTCGTCACGAAGTCGAAGGGCGTCTCGAGCTGCAGGCGGCTGCGCTTCTCCGTCCACCGCTCGGGGAGGCTCCAAGGCGCCTTGCCGCCCCACGAGGCCCAACGATCGAAGAGGCCGTAGAAGGTCGTGCGCGGAGCGACGCTCGTCCCGGACCCGGGATAGCTCGCCACCGTCCCGTAGGAGAGGCGGAGAGTGAACGTGGCGTCGGGATACGCCGAGCGTCCGTAGACCTTGAAGCGCGCGAGGGCGAGCTTCTCCGCGGCCCGCGTCAGGACCGGCTCGATCTCCTCCTCCAGGAACTGGACCGAGGACCGGTAGAAAGGCTCGATCCGGCGCGCGAGCGCGATCATGCCGTCACTCGATTTCGCCACGGCCGCCGCCCCGCCCTTCACGAGCGCGTGCCGCGCCTCCGCAGAGTCGAGACGCGTCCCCGCCACCGCCTCGCGGGCGACCTCGGCGGGCGTTTTCTCTCCCAGGACCGCGCGCGTGAACGGATGGTCGCGTCCGAGGATCTCCTCGACTTGCCGGAGCCGCTCCGCGAGCAGGGCCTCCTCGAGGTCCTTGTATACGGGCGCCGTCGAGAAGAGCTCGTTCTCGAGCGAGCCGAGCGCGGAGTCCCGGTATTCCGGGAGACGCTCCGGGTTCGGCTTCTTGGTCTCCGTGACGTAGAGCACGACGCGGCCGGCGGTCGCCAGGAGCTCCGAGCCCCCGAAGAGCGTGAGGCGCGTCTCCGCGTACCGGGGATCGAGCTTGCGCGTCGCCTCCGCGGCCGCGCTCCAGGGATCGCCCATGGCCGGCGCGAGGTCGGGGCGCGCGGCGACCTTGTCCTTGAGCTCCTTCTCGGCGGCGGCGAGGCGGGCCATCGCCGCCTCGTCGTGAAGCGCCGCCACGAGACCCCGCCGCGCCTTCGCGCTGTTCTCGTACGTTCGCACGTCGTCGAGAGCGCGCCGCGCGTTCTCCGGCGAGCGCGCGGAGAAGACGCGGAGGGCCTCCAGCATCCCCTCCACCTGCTTCAGCCGGAGGGGCTGGACGACGTCGCGCTCGGAGCGGAGCTGGTCCGTGGTGAGGAAGCGCGAGGTGGATCCGGGGTTGCCGAGCGTGAAGACGAGCTCGCCGTCTCCGGCTCCTCCGGTCGAGAACTGGAAGAAGGACTCGGGATGCACGGGCGCCCCGTTCTCGTAGGCGCGGAAGAAGGCGATGTCGAGGTCGTGGCGCGGGTAGGTGAAGTTGTCGGGATCGCCGCCGAAGAACGCGATCGCCTCCTCGGGGGCGAAGACGAGGCGCACGTCCGTGTACTTCTTGTAGCGGTAGAGCCAGTGCTCGGCCCCGCCGTAGAGCTCGACGACCTCGCAGCGCAGGCCCGTTCGCTTCAGGCACTCCTCCTCGACCTCCGCGACGACGCGCCGGCGCGCAATACCCGCCTCGCTGTCGCTCCGGGCCGCGGCCGCCCCCGCCTGGACGCGGCTCGTGACGTCCTCGCTTCCCACGAGCACGTTCACCTCGTAGCCCGGGCAGGCGAGCTCGGAGCTCCGGGATGCCGCGGGAAAGCCCTTGGCGATGAAGTCCTGCTGCGCGCTCGAGACGTTCTGGATGCAGGTGTAGGCCACGTGGTGGTTCGTGAGCATGAGGCCGTCGCGGGAGACGAAGGCGCCCGAGCCGCCGTCCATGAAGCGCACGGAGGCGAGGCGCACGCGGTCCAACCATCCAGCCGGAGGAACGAAGCCGAACTGCTTATCGAGCTGCTCGAGCGGAGGGTGATCGAGCGTCCACATCCCCTCCGCGGCGGAGAGCGACAGCGGGCCGGAGAGGACGAGGAGAGCGGTCAGGAGACGGCCGTCCATCGGATTGACTCCTCGGAGTCGCGATCATATCCGAACCCCACGGCAGCCGCGCCAGGACCGCGCTACAATCCGCGCGCCGCGCGAATCGAGGTCCGCCATGAGATCCGCCCCGCTCCTCGCGTTCGTCGTCGCCGTCGCCTCTCTCCTCGCCGCCGTCCCTTCGAGCTCTCCCGCGGAGACTCCCGCCGTGCTGCTCAACCACTTCTTCTCGGTGACGGACGCCGCGACCTACGCCGAGGCCCAGTCGAATCGATTCCTCACGCGGGAGTTCGCGCCCTTCGAGAAGCGCACGACCGTCCGCAACGACCAGACCTACACGGGCATCTATTTCTACGGCCGCCACACGTACTT
>JBKPBQ010000176.1:0-7100 GCA_046726955.1 Acidobacteriota bacterium | reverse complement strand
CTGCAGCTCAACGGCGAGCCGTACACGATCGTCGGCGTCATGCCGCGCGACTTCGGCATCCCCTCCTGGTTCCCGGCCGCGCGGGAGATCTGGGTGCCGCTCGGCCTCACCGACGAGGACCGCGCCGTGCGCGAAGACCACAACCTGCAGGTCGTGGCCCGGCTCGCTCCGGGCGTCGACGTGGCCCGGGCCAAGAGCGAGCTCGAGGTCATCTCCAGGCGGCTGGAGCAGGAGTACCCGCAGGAGAATGCCGGCTGGGGCGGCACCGTGATCCCGCTGCGCGAGAACCTCGTGGGCGAAGTGCGCCCGACGCTCCTGATGCTGCTGGCCGCGGTCGGCCTCGTCCTCCTGATCGCGTGCGCGAATGTCGGCAACCTGCTCTTCACCCGCGCGCTCGGCCGCCGCAAGGAGATCGCGGTGCGGGCCGCCCTCGGTGCGTCGAGGACTCGCGTCTTCCAGCAGCTGCTCATCGAGGGACTGGTGCTCGCGCTCGTGGGAGGAGCCGCGGGCCTCGTCCTCGCCTACGCCGGCCTCCGCGCGGGCAGCGCGCTCCTCGCGAACCAGGTGCCCCGAGCCGACGAGATCTCGATCGACGCGCGCGTCCTCCTCTTCGTCCTGGGCGCCTCCGTCCTCACCGGCCTTCTCGCCAGCGCGCTCCCCGCGCTGCGCGCCGGCCGCGCGGACCTGAGCGACGCCCTCAAGGAGGGCGGCCGTGGCGAGAGCGCCGTCGGTCTCCGGACGCGGCGGATGCTCGTGGTCTGCGAGGTCGCGCTCTCCGTCGTCCTCCTGATGGGGGCCTCGGTGATGCTGCGCAGCCTCGTTGCCCTCCGGACCGTGGACGCGGGGTTCGATCCCCAGAACGTCCTGACCATGAGCGTGTCGCTCCCCTCGGCGCGCTACGCGACGCCGGCGCAGCGCACGGCCTTCTTCGACACGGCCACAGAGCGCCTGCGCGCGCTTCCCGGCCTCTCGGCCGCGGGTGCTGTCGACGACCTTCCCCTCACCGGCGGATCCGTGCAGCCCATCGTGGTCGAGGGCCGGCCGGAGCTGCTGCCCCGCGATCAGCCGACGGTCCAGGTCCGAGTGCTCACACCGGGCTACCTGGAGACGATGGGGATTCCCGTCTTGCGAGGACGGGACGTTCGACCCAACGACGTGGACATCCTGCTCGTGAGCCGGGGCGCGGCGAAGCTGCTCTGGGGGGAGGACGACCCTATCGGACAGCGGGCGGCCCTTCCCCTCATCTCCCGGACGCTCGAGCGCGAGGTCGTGGGCATCGTCGGGGACGTCAAGCAAGACAGCCTCGCGGAGGCGCCGCCGCCCACCGTCTACACCTACACTCGCGAGGGCAACCGATCAGGCCTGAGCCTGGTCCTGCGCACGTCGGTCCCCGCGGCTTCGGTGTCGTCGGCCGCCGTGGGCGTTATCCGGGCGATCGACCCGGAGCAGCCCGTCGAGGACGTCCGCACGATGGTCGAGGTCCGCGACGAGCTCCTGACGTCGCAGCGGCTGAGCGCCGTCCTCCTCGGCGCTTTTGCCTCGGTGGCGCTCGTGCTGGCCGCGGTGGGGATCTACAGCGTCCTTTCCTACATCGTCCGCGGCCGGAGCCGGGAGATCGGGATCCGGTCCGCGCTCGGCGCGCAGACCGGCGATCTCCTCCGCATGGTGGTGCGCGAGGGCATGACGCCGGCCGCGGTGGGCATAGCACTCGGTGCGGCGGCGGCAGTGGCGGCGTCCTTCGGCGTCGAACGTCTGGTCTTCGGGGTCAGGGCCTCCGACCCGCTCCTGCTCGCCGGCGTCTCGGTCACGCTCGCGGTCATCGCGCTCCTCGCCAGCCTCGTCCCTGCCTACCGGGCCTCGCGGCTGGATCCCTCGACGGTCCTGCGCGGCTGAGCGGGGGCGACCCGCTTCAGCTCACTCCAGCCGCCGCCCGGCGATCCAGACGGACTCGAGCGTCGTCGTGTTGCGGATGTCCGCGAGAGGGTCTTTGGCGAGGACGAGGAAATCCGCCCAGGCCTGGGGCTCGATCTTTCCGACGTCGGTCAGCCCCATGCAGTGTGCGGCCCCGCCGGTCGCAGCGTAGAGCGTCTGCGCCGGAGTGAGGCCGGCCTCGACCATGAGCTGCAGCTCGCGGTGCTCGAAGTATCCCTGGAAGCGCGCGGGCGGGCCGGTGTCGGTGCCGAAGGCGATCGAGATGCCGGCTTCGGACAGCGTCTTCAGGTTCCGGCTCGCCACCTTCAGGGCCTCGCGGTAGCGGGCGGCCGCCGGGCTCGACCGCATCCGCTCGCGGCGCTCCGGCGAGCGCAGCTCCGCCACCACCGCGGGATCGGCCGCCTTCAGGAAGAAGGGATCGGAGAAGAAGTCGGGCTCGTCCGCGTAGACGAACGTCGAGACCTCGCGCATGAGCGTCGGGCAGAGGCAGATCCCGCGGGCCTTCAGCGCCGCCACGAAGGCCGCGTCCACTTCGCGATCGCGCACGCTGTGGGCGAGGAAGTCGGCCCCCGCGTCCACGAGGCCCCGCGCATCTTCCAGATAGAACATGTGGGCGGCGAGCCGCAGCCCACGGCGATGGGCTTCCTCGATGACGGTCCTGTAGACCTCCGGCGTCATCTTCGGCGTCGTCCCGAGGTTGTCGTCTACGCGGATCTTCACCCAGTCGGGCTTCTTCGCGGCCAGCGCTTCCACCTGCTCGCGCGCCGCTTCCTTCGTCGTGGCGTCCACGACTCGACCGGCGACGAAGATCCGCGCGCGGTCGAGAGCGGCCGTCTGCTGCTCGTCGCGCGCGCGGAATCCCTCGTCCCCGTCGCCGCCGAGGCTGACGACCGTGGTCACACCGTAGCGGGCGTAGAGCCGGAGCTGATCGAGCACGTTCTCGCGGGTGTAGAGCTCCGGGCCCGACTTCAAGCCGCGCGTCTCGCCGACGTGCCCGTGCGCGTTCACGAGCCCGGGGATCACGAAGCGGCCGGCGAGGTCGATCCGCTCGGCGCCCTTGGGCACCGCGACGTCCGATCCGACCGCCGTGACGCGCCCGTTCTCCACGACGACGACTGCCTTGTCGATCGGCGGCCGCCCCGAGCCGTCGTAGAGGCGCGCGCCCACGAAAGCGCGGACCGCTGCCGGCGGATCGGCTGCGCGCGCGGCCGTCGGCGCCGCGAAGGCGAGAGCAATGACGAAGGCGAGCGGGCTTCTCATGGGACCCCC
This sequence comes from Acidobacteriota bacterium, assembly GCA_046726955.1. Lineage (GTDB taxonomy): Bacteria > Acidobacteriota > Vicinamibacteria > Fen-336 > Fen-336 > CAVPGH01. Next base: position 3,899 of record JBKPBQ010000176.1, on the reverse strand, counting down.
ATGTTAGCGGAGGACGGAGTTGCCCGACCCGAAGCTTCTGTCCAAGAATGTCGCTCATCATGGATATCCTCCTTCTCGTCCTTCTCGCCGCCGTTGCCGCGCCCGACACCACATCGCCCGAGCCGCAGCGCCAGCGTCTCCGCGCGATCTACGAAGAGCTCGTGAACTCGAACACGAGCTATTCGACCGGCCGAACGACGGAAGCCGCCCAGGCCGTGGCCAACCGGCTCCCCGATGCGGGCCTGCCCGCCGCCGACGTGGTCGTCGTGGGCGCCGCTCCCCACAAGCAGAACGTCGTCGCCCGGTTCCGCGGCAGCGGCGCCGCGCGCCCGGTGCTGCTCCTCGCCCACCTCGACGTCGTGGAAGCGCGACGCGAGGACTGGAGCATGGACCCGTTCAAGCTCGTCGAGAAGGACGACTACTTCTACGGGCGGGGCACCGGGGACGACAAGGCCCAGGCCGCGATCTGGGTGGCCAACCTGATCCGCTACAAGGAAGAAGGCCTCCGGCCGAAGCGCGACCTCATCGTCGCCCTGACCGCGGACGAGGAGGGCGGCGGGCCCTACAACGGCGTCGACTGGCTGCTGAAGAACCGGCGCGACCTCATCGACGCCGAGTACTGCCTGAACGAGGGCGGCTGGGGCGAGATGCGCGGAGGCCGACGGCTGCTGAACCTCGTGCAGGTGGGGGAGAAGCACTCCGCGACGTATCGCCTCGAGGTGAAGAACCCGGGCGGCCACAGCTCGCTGCCCGTCAAGGAGAACGCAATCTACAGGCTCGCCGCCGCGCTCCAGCGTCTCTCCACGTTCGAGTTCGAGTTCCGCCTGAACGACGTGACGCGGAAGTACCTGCAGACGCTGGCCGGGCTCGAGAAGGATCCGGTGGCCTCGCAGTTGCGAGCGGCGGCGGCCGGCGATCCCGCCGGGATGCGCGCCGCGGCCGAGGCCTCCCCGCAGTGGAACGCGGTCATGCGCACCACCTGCGTCGCCACCGGCCTCGACGGCGGGCACGCGGAGAACGCGCTGCCCCAGACCGCGGGCGCCCGCGTCAACTGCCGCATCCTCCCCGACACGACGCCGGAGCAGGTTCTGGAGGCGCTGCGCAAGGCCGTCGCCGACGACAAGGTCGCGGTGACGCTCGACAAGTCGAACGGCGCGAGCCCGATGTCGCCGATGCGCGACGACGTCTTCGCGGCGACCCAGCGGCTCACGACCGAGCTCTGGCCCGGAGTCGTCACGACGCCGTTCATGGTGATGGGCGGCACGGACGGGATGATGCTGCGCAGGGCCGGCATCCCCACCTACGGCGTGCAGGGCGTCTTCTTCGACGCGGCGGACATCCGCTTCCACGGCAAGGACGAGCGGGTGGGCGTGCGCGAGCTCTACGAGGCGCAGGAGTTCCTCTACCGGCTGGTGAAGGAGCTCGTCCAATAAAGTGCAGTCGGCGCCGTGATAGCCTCACGGCCGTGAAAGCGGCCGCGGCGGCGCTCTTCGTCCTTCTCTCCGCGGCTCCTCTCCCGGCGGAAGTCGTTCGTCTCGACGTCACGTCCCGCGAGCCGTTCGCGGGGCGGATGACGTTCGGAGCGGTGGGCGCCTACGAGAAGCTCCGCGGCCGGCTCGTCTTCGCTGTCGATCCCGACAATGCTGCGAACGCTCGGATCGTGGACCTGAAGCTCGCGCCGCGCGACCTGCGGGGACGCGTCGGCTTCTCCGCGGACTTCGTGCTGCTGAAGCCGATCGATCTCTCCAAGGCTAACCATCGGCTCCTCTACGACGTGAACAACCGCGGCAACCTCGGCATCCTGGCGCGTCTCAACCGCGGGGAGGGGACGAACGACCCAGCGACGGCTGCCCATGCCGGCAACGGCTTCCTCATGCGCCAGGGCTACTCGATCCTCTGGAGCGGCTGGAACTGGGACGTCCAGCCCGGCAACGGCCGGCTCCAGATCGACCTTCCGATCGCCACCGACGGCGGCCGAACGATCACGGGCACGGTCGTCGCCGAGATCGTCGTGGACGCGAAGACCGACGTCCAGCCCTTCGCCTGGGGAGACAGCCGGTGCTACGAGGTCGCGGACGCGGCCACGAACCGCGGCGCGACGCTGACCGTCCGGGACGAGCAGCGCGCCACCCGCGTCGAGATCCCTCGCGAGCGCTGGAGCTTCGCGGACACGACGCACGTGCGGCTCGAGGGCGGGTTCGAGCCGGGGCGGATCTACGAGCTCGTCTACACGGCCAAGGACCCGCGCGTGGTCGGCCTCGGCCTCGCCGCCATCCGCGACGCGATCTCGTTCTTCCACTTCTCGACCCGCGACGCCGTCGGCACGCCCAGCCCTCTCGCCACGGCGGCCGCCGACGGAACCGCGAAGCCCGATCCGGAGAAGGCGATCGCCTTCGGCATCTCGCAGTCGGGGCGCGTCCTCAACCACATGCTCTTCCAGGGCCTCCACGTGGACGAGGCGGGGCGCATGGTCTTCGAGGCGGCGATGCCCCACGTGGCGGGCGCGGGCAAGGGCTCGTTCAACCATCGCTTCGCCCAGACGACGCGCCACCCGAGCCCGTTCGAGGACCACCAGTACCCGGCCGACTTCTTCCCGTCCACGACCGTCCCCGACACGGACCCCGTCTCGGGCAGGACCGGCGACGTGCTCGCGGTGGCGAAGGAGATGGGCAAGGTCCCGCTGCTCATGTACACGGGGACGTCCACTGAATACTGGACGCGCGCCACCTCGCCGCTCCACGTCAGCGCGGACGGGACGAGGGACGCGGGTGTCGACGAGCGCGTGCGGATCTACTTCGTCGCGGGCGGCCAGCACGGCATCGCGGCGAGCCGCGACCGCGTGTACCAGAACCGCCCGAACCCGCTCGACCACTCCCCGCCTCTGCGAGCGCTCCTCCTCGCGCTCGATCGCTGGGCGACGACGGACGCCCTGCCGCCGCCGAGCCTCTATCCGCGGATCGACCGCGGCGAGCTCGTGACGGCCGCGACGTACGCCGCGAGCTTTCCTCGGATACCCGGAGCGCGGGCCCCGAGCGGCAACCTCGAACCGCCGCGGCTCGACCTCGGCCCGCGGTTCGCCAGCGAAGGAATCATGGACACGCAGCCCCCGTCCTTCGGTCCCGCGATCGCGACACTCGTCCCCGCGCCGGACGCCGACGGGAACGACCGCGGCGGCATTCGGCTTCCCGCGGTCGCGGTGCCCCTCGGGACGTATACGGGCTGGAATCTCCGCCCGGCGGCCATGGGCGCCGAAGGCGCGCTCGCGCGCTGGAGCGGGTCCTTCTTCCCGTTCGCCGCCACCGCCGAGGAGCGCCGCCAGGCCGGCGATCCTCGGCCTTCGCTCGCCGAGCGCTACCGCGGCCACCCCGACTACGTCGAGCGTGTCGCCGCCGCGGCCGACAGCCTCGTGACGCAGGGTTACCTGCTCGACGAGGACCGCCGGGCGCTCGTCGAGACCGCTCGCAATTTGTCCTGGCCCCCGTCCATTCCATAAGGAGACCCGATGCGCGCCCTGATCCCGCTCGTCCTCGTGTCCACCCTCGTCCCGCCCCCGACAACGGGCGCCGACGCCCCCAAGCCGCTCCTCGGGTTCACCCCGGAGGGTTCGGCTCGGCAGCGCGAGCTGGAAAAGCAGTTCGACGATCGGCTCACGGCGGACAACCTGCGCTCCTGGATGAAGCGGATGACCGCGCATCCGCACGAGCTCGGGTCGAGGAACGGCAAGGACGTCGCGGACTTCGCGGCCGGGCTTTTCCGCGGTTGGGGCTACGACACGCGCATCGAGGAGTTCCAGGTGCTCTTCCCGACACCGAAGACGCGCGTGCTCGAGCTCGTCGAGCCCACGACCTTCCGCGCGAGCCTCGCCGAGCCGCCGCTCAAGGAGGACGCGACCTCCGGCC
>JBKPBQ010000175.1:0-6674 GCA_046726955.1 Acidobacteriota bacterium | reverse complement strand
GGTCTGCGACGCGGTATGCCCCCCGACGGTCAGCCGCCTCCGGATGGGCCCCTCGAACGAGTAGGCCGGCTCCAGACGCAGCGTCCCCTTCGTGCCCACGAGCTCGTACATCGACTCGGATGCGGCTCCGAAGCTGCACGTGAACGTGGCGAGCCGTTCGCGGGGGAAGCGGAGGACCGCCGCCGTCATCTCCTCGACCTCGCGGAACCGCCGGTCCCCCGAGTTGACGCTCATCGCATAGACCTCGACCGGCTCGGCGCGGAACAGGTACCGCGCGGCGTTGATGCAGTAGAGACCGATGTCGTAGAGCGGCCCTCCGCCGTACTCGCCCTGGAGGCGGATGTTCCCCTGCGCCACCTGCATGCAGAACAGCGAGCTGAACGTGCGGAGCGACCCCAGGCGGCCGGAGCGCGCCATCTGGATCGCCTCGAGGTTGGCGCGCTCGAAGTGGAGCCGATAGGCGGTCATCAGCTTCACCTTGTTGCGCTCCGCCTCCATCACGATCTCTTCGCAGTCTTCCTCCGTGACCGCGAGCGGCTTTTCGCAGAGGACGTGCACGCCCGCCCGCGCGGCGGCCACCGCGAAGGGCAGATGGAGGTGGTTCGGCAGCGCGATGTAGACCGCGTCCACGTCGCCCGAGGCGAGGAGCTCGTCGAACAGCTCATAGGTGAGGAGCCGGCGGACTCCGTACCGCCGGCCGAGGATGCGGAGCTTCTCCTCGTCGTCGGAGACGAGAGCCGCGAGCTCGCTGTTGCGGCGCGCATGGGCGAAGGCGGGAAGGACCGCCGCCTGCGAGATATATCCCTGGCCGAGGACCGCGTAGCGGATCCGGTGCGACGCCCGCCGGGCTCGTCGATTCGGCGCCTCGAGCCGCTTGCTCGCCATTCCCCCCCCCAGTAACTTCAGCGCTCCCGGAGGCGTCGGTCGGAGAACGAGCGGACCTCGATGCGGAGCACGACCTCGGGACCTGCGGAGACGCCTGGCTCGGGGCCGAGCGTCAGGATAACCTCGTCGTCCGGACGGAGCCGCGGCAGCACCCGCGCGGCTTCTCCGCGGACGGGGAAGACGCGCGTGACCCCAGCGGAGTCGACCAGGGTGATGAACCGCGCTCCGGGATCGGCGTCGGCCACGCGCAGCGGGACGGTCCGTTCCGGCGCGCCGGCGAGCCCCGCCACGGCGAGCAGTATCAGCAGGGCGTTCATGGGACACCTCCGACTCCGGCCCCGACGCCGGCGGCCGCGCGGCCGGGCCGGGAGCCCGCTACAGGCGGTCGTCCAGGCCGCGGACGCCTTCCTTGGCTGCGCAATGCGCGCAGCAGTAGAACTGGTTGTCGCTCTCCATCCCGTGGCCGATGATCGTGCACTCGCAGTGGCGGCACCGGGGAGCGAGCGCGTGAACGGCGCACTCGAAGCTGTCGAAGACGTGGGTGCTTCCGTCCGTCATCGTCACCGTGAAAGTCTTGTCGTAGACGTTGCCGCACACTTCGCACTTTGCCATCGGCGCCACGATCCCCCTTCTCCTGGAAAGCGGCCGCTCAGGCCGCCGGCTTCATGTTGGAACCGGTCTCCTCGGCCTTGGCCTGGCAGTCCCGGCAGCGCACCGCGAAGGGCACCGCCTGGAGACGGGCCGGGGGGATGACCGCGCCGCACTTCTCGCAGCGGCCGAACGTCCCGGCCTGGATGCGGCGGATGGCCCCCTCGATGTCCCGACAGGTGTCGGCCTTCATCTGGAGCACTGCGAGGTCGAGCCCCTGCTCGGTCTCGCGGAGTCCCCTCTCCTCGGTGTCCTTGACCTCGAGGAGGTCGGCGACGTTGTCCCGGAGGGTTCGGAGGGAGTCGCGCAGCTCACGCGCTCCCGCTTCCCGGAGGTCCTCGAGCGCGGCGTACCGGCTACGGCTTCGCTGGCGGGGGGTGTTCACGGGCATCTTCATACGAGCCTCCGGCCCTGGATCAGGCGAATCAGCACGACGGCCACCGCGAGCACGAGCAGGAGGTGCAGATACCCGCCCAGGGTGTACGAGCTCACCATTCCGAGGAGCCAGAGTACGACGAGCAGCACGAAGATCGTCCAGAGCATGGTTGCTCCTTTCTCAGCGAGGCCGCGGGGGGCCGCGCTCGCGCGTTCCCCGGAGCAAGGCACGTGCCATGCATGAGCGGTGTCGGACGCAAGCGATGGAGGGTGAGCTTTTGCTACAGAGTGAAGACAAAAGCATGTCCGAGGCGGCGGATCCGACGTGTATACTCTACAAACTTCCCGAAGGGACTCGCTCCGCTGAAGCCAATCGAAGCTCCCGGGGGCGACGGCAGGGGAGGTCGCCGATGCTGCACGCGTTGATCGTCGACGACGACGCAAACTTCGTCGAGGGGTTTGCCGAGCTGGTGGCGCGCGAGGGGTTCTCGACCGCCACCGCCCGCGGTGTGCGCGAAGCGAAGGCCGAGATCGCCCGGCGGACTCCTGACGTCCTGCTCATCGACGTCCAGCTTCCCGACGGGAGCGGGCTCGACCTCCTCCAGGATGCCGACGCCAACTCCCCCGACGTCATCCTCGTCACGGGACACGCGAGCGTCGAGACGGCCGTGGAGGCCCTGCGCCGGGGAGTCGCCGACTACTTGACGAAGCCGGTGGACTTCGCGCGCGTGAAGATGGTGCTCGCGAACGTCGCGCGCACTCGCGAGCTGAAGGAGGAGATCGGAAGCCTCCGGGGTGAGCTCCGCGAGCTGGGCCGGTTCGGCCCTCTCATCGGCGCCTCGGCGACGATGCAGAAGGTCTACGACCTGATCGCCCGCGTGGCCAAGACCGAGGCCACGATCCTCATCACCGGGGAGACGGGCACGGGGAAGGAGCTCGTCGCCCAGACCGTGCACGAGCTCAGCCGGCGCCACCGGGAGCCCTTCCTTCCCCTCAACTGCGGTGCGGTCTCTCCCGCGCTCATCGAGAGCGAGCTCTTCGGCCACGAGCGGGGGAGCTTCACCGGCGCCGATCGCGTCCACCGCGGCTATTTCGAGCGCGCGAACCGCGGCACGATCTTCCTCGACGAGATCACGGAGATGCCGATCGAGCTGCAGGTCAAGCTGCTGCGCGTGCTCGAGAGCGGGACGCTCAACCGGATCGGCGGCAACGACCCCATCAACACCGACGTGCGCGTGTTCGCGGCGAGCAACCGCGACCCGGAAGCGGCGGTCTCGAAGGGGAAGCTCCGCGAGGACCTCCTCTACCGGCTCAACGTGTTCCCGATCACGCTTCCCCCGCTCCGCGACCGGGAGGGCGACGTGGAGCTCCTGGCCGACCACTTCCTCGGCCTCCTCAACCGGCAGGAGGGACGGCAGAAGAAGTTCACTACGGCCGCCGTCCAGCGCCTGCGCGAGCAGCGCTGGCCGGGCAACGTGCGCGAGCTGAAGAACGTCATCCACCGGGCGTACATCCTCGCCGAGGACGAGATCGAGCCCGCGTGCCTCCCGCTGCCGGGAGGGTCGTCGCCGAAGCCGCCGAGTACCCTCTCCATCAACGTGGGGATGGCGGTCTCGGAGGCGCAGCGCCGGCTCATCCTCGCCACGCTCGAAGGCTACGGAGGCGACAAGAAGAAGGCCGCGGAGATCCTCGGGATCAGCTTGAAGACGCTCTACAACCGCCTCACGGAGTACCGGGCCGCGGAGAAGGGGCACGCCCCGGTGGCCGAGGAGTCCTGATCGAGCGGCCGCCGCCCGCGCGCTGGCGTCGCGTTTGCAGACGTCAGCGCCGGCGGAGGTCGCGATGGAGACGACCCGCAGGAGGGCGATAACTGTCTTCGTATGGAGCGCGCTCGTGATGGCGCCCGCCCTCGTTCCTCCCGCGGCAACGCTCCCCGAGTGCCCGTCGCGCACGATGCGGATTTCCTTCTACACGTGCGCGGAGGGTTTCTCGCACTGCTTGACGAAACGGGGGCACCAGCCGATTCCCTTCCGGACGGTCGCGGTGGGCGACCGCACGCTGCTCGGGCGGTGGCTCTACATCCAGGACCTCGGAGGATGGGTGCACGCGAGCGACACCGGCGTCGCGCTGCGACGCGACTGGATCGACGTGTTCATCGGAGACTCGCGCATGGCTCCGTTCGCCCATCGACTGGGCATCCAGCACTGGACGGTGCAGGTGTGCCCGCCAGTCGGCAGCGCCGCCTCACCGACGCCGGTGCCGGCCAATACCCACCCGGCGGCGGACGAGGCGTCAGGACGCGACGGGACGGGCGACCGCGCCGGAAGCGGAGAGGGGTACGTGCAGGGTGAAGACGGCGCCGCGACCCTCTCCCTCGCTCCTCGCCTCCACACGTCCACCGTGCAACCGGGCGACGGCGACGGCGACGGCGAGCCGGAGGCCGCCCACACCCGGGGTGAGCCCCGCCGCTAGCTCCTCGGCGAGAGCCGCCGCCTCTGCAGCGGCGAGGCCGGGGCCGGAGTCACTCACGCGAAAGGCGACCCCGTCCCCCGCGGGCTCCGCGAAGACCTCCACCACGCCGCCGGCCGGCGTCGAGTGCACGGCGCTCGCGACCAGGCAGGACACGGCGTGACGCAGGCACCGGCCGTCGGCGCGGATCGGGGGAAGCGACTTGTCGGCCGTGCCCAGCACGCGCACTCCCTTGGCCTCGGCGCTCGTCTTCGACGTCTCGACGGCCGCATCCACCACCGCCGCCGGGTCGAGGGCCTCGATTTCGAGAGGCAGCCGGCCCGAGAGGATCTGGCCCATCTCCAGGAACCGCAGGACCATGTCGCGGACGTCGCGCACGCCGGACTCGATCTTGCCCACGACGCGCACGGTGGCGGGATCGAGGTCCTGGCCGCGCAGGAGCTCGAGCCAGACGAGGAGCGAGCCCAGCGGCGATCGCAGGTCGTGCGAGAGCGCTCGCAGCAGCTCGTCCTTGTGGTCGTGGAGCCGCCGCGCCTCGAGCGCGTCGCGGGCGACCGGAGCGCCGCTTTGCGGGCTTTCATCCTCCATGGCGCCCCAGGATAGCGGAAACGTCGCGCGCCCGTCCTGCGCGGGCGCCCGCCCGCGACTCAGAAACGGATCGTGATCCCACCCGTCCCCCGCCAGTAGCTGACCTTTCCGAAGTCGATGTCGAAGTTGCCGTCGGAGTGGTTGTCCTGCAAGTCGCGCAGGTAACGGATGTCGCCGCGCAGGCCGAAGTGGTCGCCGAGGAAGAGGAAGAGGCCGCCTCCCACGTCGATCCCGAAGTCGTTGCTGTCGACGTCGAAGAGGTGGCCGACGTCGGCCAGGCGCGTCTTCATCAAGCCGCCGCCGACCGCCCCGTAGATCCGCACCGGCCCCGTGGGGAGCGTGACGAGGAGGCTTCCCATGAGCGTCACCACGTTGTTGTCCGTGAACACGGCGTTGCCGGTGCCGCCGAAGAAATCCGGCGTCGTCGCGAACTCCACCTCGAAGCCGACCACGCTGCCCAGGAAGCCGAGTGCCCCACCGTACGTGCCTCTCGTCCGGTCCGTCGATCCTCCGAACGCCCCGCCCGCAAAGCCCGTGAGCAGCACGTCCGCTCCCGCGGGAGCGGCCGACAGCGACACAGCTACGGCGAGACCGGCAAGACCGGCGAGATGACGCCTCATGTGTCCTCCTTGATGACACTCTCTTCTGCAAGGCGCGGTCCACGGTCGCGCGCAACGCGTCGACGGTCTTGCAGAAAGAGCACCGCGACCGTCGCGACGGGTCGGCCCCGCCGGCGGTGGTCGGTCACGGCGAGACGGCACGGCGCTTGCTGAACCTGAGAAGGGACCTCGACGATGGCTGCCCGCTCGATGGCGTCCGGCACGATCACGTTCGGCCTCGTGGCCGTGCCCGTCCGTCTCTACCCCGCGGTCCGCGAGGCGGCAGGACTCTCCTTCCACCTCCTGCACGCCAAGGACGGCGTGCGGCTTCGCCAGCAGCTCGTCTGCCCCAAGGACGGCGACATCGTCGCGCGCAACGAGGCGTTGAAGGGCTACGAGTACGCGAAGGGTGAGTACGTGACGTTCACAGAGAAAGAGCTGAAGGCCCTCGACCAGAACGCGAGCCCTGGGATCGAGGTCCGGGAGTTCGTGCCCGCGGACTCCGTCCCTCCGGTCCACTACGACCGTGCGCTCTACCTCGGGCCCGACAAGGGCGGCGACCGTGCGTTCGCGCTCCTCGTGGCCGCCCTCGCGGAGGAAAACCTCCTCGCGATCGCGCAGTACGCGGCGCGCGGCAAGGACTACCTCGTCGCGCTGCGGCCCTTCGAGAAGCGGCTGCTCATGCAGGAGCTCTTCCACGCCGACGAGGTGCGGCCGATCTCCGAGGTGCCGGCTCCGGACAGCCAGGCGAAGGCGGCCGAGCTGAAGCTCGCGCGCGAGCTCGTGGCCCAGCTCACCTCCGACCGCTTCGCGCCCGAGCGCTACGAGGACGAGGTTCGCAAGCGCATCCGCGCCCAGATCGATCAGAAGGTAGAGACGGGCCAGCTCACCGCCGCCCCGGAGGCTCGTCCCCAAGCCAAGGTGGTGGACCTCATGGCAGCGCTGAAGGCCAGCCTCGCCCGCCGCGGTGAGCAGGAGAAGGCGGAGAAGCCGGGCCGCAAGACGCGCCCGGCCGGGCGCCACCGCGCGCCGCTCCGAAGGGCGGGATAGCGCGTTCGGGACGCTGCCGATGCCCGAAGAGAAGCCGCCGCGGACGGAGGACTTCCTTCC
>JBKPBQ010000174.1:0-6017 GCA_046726955.1 Acidobacteriota bacterium | reverse complement strand
CTCGTGCTCTACGCGCTCCTCCCGATCCTGCGGAACACGTACACGGGCATCCGCCAGGTGGACCCCGCGGTCGTGGAGGCCGCCACTGGCCTCGGCATGACCGACGCCCAGCGTCTGCGGTTCGTCGAGCTGCCCCTCGCCGTCCCGGTGATCCTCGCCGGGGTGCGCATCGCCGCCGTGGTTTCCGTGGGTACCGCGACCATCGCCGCCGCGATCGGCGCGGGCGGCCTCGGCACGTACGTCTTCCGCGGCCTCGCCACCGTGGACACGCGCCTCATCCTCGCCGGCGCGCTGCCCGCCGCCATCCTCGCGCTCCTCGTGGACGGCCTGCTCGCCCGCGTCGAGAAGAGCGAGAAGCCCGGGCGCGCGGCCGCGGTGGTCGCGTTAGGCGCGGTGGTGGTGGCGGTGGGGCTGGCCCGGGGAGGACGGCCGGGTACGGGGCCGCCCGTCGTCGTCGGGTCCAAGAACTTCACCGAGCAGGTCATCCTCGGAGAGATCGTGGCCGCCCACCTCGAGGCACAGGGGTTCCGCGTGGACCGCCGGCTCAACCTCGGAGGGACTTCGCTCTGCCACGCGGCGGTGCGGAGCGGCCAGCTCGACCTCTACGTCGAGTACACGGGCACCGCGCTCACGGACGTGCTCAAGCGCCCGGTCGCCAACGACCCTGCGGCCGTCCTCGAGACGGTGCGCGAGGGATACGGCACGCTCGGCCTCACCGTGGGCGATCCCCTCGGGTTCAACAACAGCTACGCGCTCGTCATGAGGAACGACCGCGCCGAGGCCCTCGGCATTTCGCGGATCTCCGATCTCGCCGCCCACGCGGCGACGATCCGGGTGGGGCTCTTCGGCGAGTTCCTGGAACGCGAAGACGGGATGCGCGGGCTCCTGCGCGTCTACGAGTTCCGCTTCCGCATCCCTGCGAAGGAGATGGACCTGGGCCTGCTCTACCAGGCGCTGCTGCAGGACGAGGTGGACCTCGTGGTGGGAAGCGCGACGGACGGGCTCATCGCCGCCAACGGCCTCCGCGTCCTCGAGGACGACCGCCACTACTTCCCGCCCTACGACGCGGTCGCGGTCATGAACGCGGCGCGGCTCGGCGCGCACGCCGGTCTGGAGGCGGCGGTCGACGAGCTCGCGGGACGAATCTCCGAGGAGGCGATGCGGAAGATGAACTACGCGGTGGACGGCGAGCACCGCGCGCCGGCCGCGGTGGCTCGGGAATTTCTGCACGCGGGGAGGAAGTAGCCCGCGGCCGCTGTCGCCGCCAGAGGACGTCCGGTTTCCGGCTCGCCTAGCCCTTTCCCACCGCGCACAAGCAGCCAACGGCCACTCCCCGACGTACGAGGTCGTCGGAATGGCCATGCAGATCGGCTACACCCTCCAGGTATTCCGCGGGATCCGACTGCGGGGAGCAGTGGTCGGCCAGATTCTGGACAAGCTGAGCGGCTTTCTGGAAGCCTTCGAGGAATTGCTTGGCCTGCCTGTCCATGGCCGCCTCCTCGCCCTCCGAAGATGCAACTGCCGTGCCCAGCCGGGGGGCGGGCGACCGCACGTACGCGCTCCGAAAATGCGATAGCCTTCGGGCGCCTTGACCGCTGATACCTGGAACCCGTCGCAGTACGAGCGATTCCGGGACGAGAGAAGCCGGCCGTTCTTCGACGTGCTCGCGCTCGTGCGCGCGCGGCCGGGAATGCGCGTGGTGGATCTCGGGTGCGGCACCGGCGAGCTCACGAAGAAGCTCCACGAGCACCTCTACGCGCGCGAGACGCTCGGCCTCGACAGCTCCGAGGCGATGCTCGCCAAGAGCGAGGCCCACGCGGGGTCGGGGCTGTGGTTCGAGAGACGGGACATCTCCGACTTCGCCGCGGCCCCCGGCGATCCCTGGGACCTCGTCTTCTCCAACGCCGCGCTGCACTGGGTGCCGGCGCACGACGAGCTCCTCGCCAAGCTCACGCGCGCGCTCGCGCCGGGCGGACAGCTCGCGGTCCAGGTGCCCGCCTCCCACGACCACCCCTCGCACCTCGCCGCCGCGGAAGTGGCGCGCGAGGAGCCGTTCGCGACGGCGCTCTCCGGCTACGTGCGTTATGCGCCGGTCCTCCCCCCCGAGCAGTACGCGCACCTCCTCGACGCGCTCGGCTATCCCGAGCAGCACGTCCGGCTGCAGGTCTACGGCCACCACCTCGAGTCGCGCGAGCAAGTGGTGGAGTGGGTGAAGGGAAGCCTGCTCACCGACTACGAGAAGCGCCTGTCGCCCGAGCTCTTCTCCCGTTTCCTCCTCCGCTACCGCGAGGTCCTGATGCCCCGTCTTCCCGACTCGCGGCCCTTCCTGTTCCCGTTCAAGCGCATCCTCTTCTGGGCGACGCGTTGAGCCGCTGGCTCGACCGTCTCGGTCTGCACCGGCCCGAGCTGCGCGCCTGGGCCTACTACGACGTCGCGAACTCGGCGTTCATGACCACGGTCATCCAGCTCTTCCAGATCTTCTTCCCGAGTTACGCCGCGGTCACCCTGCCCGAGCACGTGGCGCGCTCGCGCTTCGCCTTCGCCACCTCGGGAGCGGTCGTCCTCGTGGGCCTCCTCGGCCCGCTCTTCGGCGCGATCGCGGACGTGCAAGGGAGCAAGAAGAAGTGGCTCGGCTTCTTCGTGGGCCTGGGCGTCTTCGCCACCGCCGGGATGTACCTCATCGGGAAGGGCGAGTGGAAGCTCGCGCTCTGGCTGTTCGTGATCGGCAACGTGGCCGTGACCTCGAGCCTCGCCTTCTACAACTCGCTGCTTCCCCAGATCGCGTCCCGCGACGAGGTGGACCGCGTCTCCACCGCGGGCTTCGCCCTCGGTTACCTCGGGGGAGGTCTCCTCCTCGCCGTCAACCTGGTGATGATCCAGAGCCCGCAGCGGTTCGGGATGGCCGACCAGGCGGAGGCCACGCGCGCCGCCTTCCTGAGCGTCGCCGTGTGGTGGGCGGTGTTCTCGATCCCGCTCTTCCGCAAGGTGAAGGAGCCGCCGAACCGCGTGGTGGCGGAAGAGCAGGGACGCAATCCAGTGGCCGTCGCCGTCGGCCGTCTCAAGGAGACGGTGCACGAGCTGCGGACGCTCAAGAACGCGGGGCTCCTCCTCCTCGCCTTCCTCGTCTACAACGACGCCATCAACACGATCATCCGCCTCGCGGTCAGCTTCGGCGACGAGCTCCGCCTCCCCGCGTCCGCCCTCATCGCCGCCGTCCTCATGATCCAGTTCGTCGGAGTGCCGTTCTCGTTCCTCTTCGGCACGCTCGCCGGGAAGATCGGGCCCAAGAAGGCGATCTACGTCGGGCTCGGCGTCTACTGCGTCATCAGCATCTACGGGTACTTCCTCGAGACGACGACACAGTTCTTCGTGCTCGGGTTCATGGTGGCGATGGTCATGGGCGGTGTGCAGGCGCTGTCGCGTTCGCTCTTCGCGACGCTCATCCCGAAGCACAAGTCGGCGGAGATGTTCGGCTTCTTCGGCGTCTTCGACCGCTTCGGCGGCGCCATCGGCTCTTTCATCTTCGGCGTCTTCCTCGCCGCCACGGGCACGAGCCGGCCCGCGATCCTCGGGCTCATCGTCTTCTTCGTCCTCGGCGGGATCCTCCTCGCCTTCGTGGACGTGGACCGGGGGCGGCGGGCTGCGGAGGAGGCGGAAGGCCAGGCGGCATACGCGGAGGCGCAGGCGGCGTCCTAACAACACCGGAAACCAATCGCGGGAGGCAAACCATGGGTCGAGTCTCCTTGGCAGTCGTCCTCGGGTGGTGGACAGCGGCGGCGGAGGTCGCGGCCGCGGAGCGGTGGGTCGAGGTCAAGAGCCCGAACCTCACCGTGGTCTCGAACGCGGGCGAGGGACGCGCCCGCGACACCGCGTGGGAGCTGGAGCAGGCACGCGCGGCCTTCGCGAAGCTCTGGCCGTGGGCGAGCCTCACCACGGGCCGTCCGACGGTCGTGATCGCGGCCAAGGACGAAACGACGATGAAGCGCTGGCTCCCCTCGTACTGGGAGGTCAAGGGCGGCATTCGCCCGGTGTCGTCGAGCGCATGGGGCGCGGATCGTCGGTACCTCTTGCTGCGGTTCGACGTCGGCTCCACGGCGACCCAGGAGGTGACCGAGTACTTCTACGTCTACCGTGCCTATGTCTCTGCCCTGCTTTCCGCGAGCCTGGAGCGCCCCCTGCCGGCCTGGCTCCACATCGGCCTCGGCGAGGTCTTCGGGAACACCTCCATCCGCGACAAGGAGGTGCAGGTCGGCCGGGTCGTGCCGTGGCACCTCCGCCGGTTCCAAGGGCTCGGACGCCGGCCGCTCTCGCAGATCCTCGCCGCGGAGCACGGGGCGAAGCTCGTCATGAAGGACGACGAGCGCGACGGCTTCGACGCTCAGTGCTGGGCGCTCGTCCACTACCTCAGCTTCGGCGACCAGGGTGCGCGGGGAAGGGAACTCGACAAGTTCGTCCGCCTCTGGCTCGGCGGGCGCTCCCAGGACGTGGCGTGGGCCGAGGCGTTCGGAGACGTGCGGGCGATCGAGGAGCGGCTGCAGCTCTACGCCTCGAAGCCGCTGTTTCCGTACGGACGGCTCCTGGCCGACGTCAACATCGAGCGTGAGCGATTTCCCACGCGGCCGCTGCTCCCCGCGGAGACGGCCTCCCTCCGGGCATCCGTGCACGTGGCCATGGGGCGCAACGCAGATGCGCAGGCGGCGATACAGGAGGCCCGGACCGCCGACCCGAAGTCGGCGATGAGCTACGAGGCGGAGGGCCTGCTCGCCGATCGCGACAACGACAAGCCGCGGGCGACCCAGGCCTACGGCCAGGCCGTCGAGCTCGGCTCGACGAGCGCGTTTGTGTACTACCGTGCCGCCCACCTCGCCTGGAGCTCGTCGACGGATGCGGACGCGCTGGCGCGCATCCGTAAGCTGCTGGAGCGTGCGGTCGAGCTCAACGACTCGTATGCCCGCGCCCAGGGCTACCTGGCGGAGGTCATGACCATGCAGAACGAAGCGTCGGCCGCCTTGCCCGTGGCCCGGCGCGCCATCGCCCTCGAGCCGGGAGACTCGGGCAACCACGTCACGCTCGCGCGTGTCTTCCATCGGCTCGACGACGCCGCGGCCGCGCGCCGCTCGGCCGAGCGCGCGCTCGATCTCGCCGACAACGACTACGAACGGTCGAACGCCCGGACCTTTCTCGCTTTCCTGGAGCAGGACGCGCGCAACCGGACGCAGCAGGCGGCTCACGAGACGATGCGCAAGCGGGACACAGCCTGCCAGGGCGGAGACGGGGCCGCGTGCGCCGAGATCCTGCCCGACCTCGAAAGGGCGTGCTCCGAAGGCGAGTCCGGGGCCTGCGGCTACGCGGCCTGGCTCCTCGAGGAAGGGCGCGGCCTCGCCAAGGACCCGGCCCGCGCCGCGGAGCTCCAGAGGCGGGGGTGCGACGCCGGCGACAAGAGGACGTGCGTGCGATTCGCCGCGAAGCAGGCGAGCGGCGCTCCGGGCGTGCCCAGGAACGAGGCGCAGGCCATGGCGACACTCGATTCCATGTGCAAGCAAGAGCACTTCGCCGCCTGCACGGAGCTCGCGATCCTCCACGCGCGCAAGCCCACGGCCAAGGACCGGGCCCGGGCCCGCGAGCTCCTCGCCCGGGCCTGCGACGGAGGCGACGCGTCGGCGTGCAACCTCGCTCGGTCCTTCCCCCGCTAGAGGCAACGGGCATCGGCGTAGACGGCACGACCGGCCGCCGACCACCACGACGGTGGACTCTCACCGGCACGAGATTTGCCTCTCGACTGTCGGGAGGAAGTCATGGCGAGCAAGCGCGAGACGGTGACACCGAGGGGCGACAGGCGTTTCGTGAGGCGGGACGAGCAGGGTCAGTTCCGCGAGTCCGCCGAGGCAGGACGCTCCCTGGGCGTCGATATTCGCCAGCGGGCCAGGAGAACCGTGGAAAAGGGCGAAGGAGATCGCGGCGACCAGCAGGCTCGTGGAGAGTCGGGTGTTCGTTCCAGTGGCCGCTCGGGCGGACGG
>JBKPBQ010000173.1:0-14655 GCA_046726955.1 Acidobacteriota bacterium | reverse complement strand
AGCCGGAGACGCTGCTTCAGCCGACGGTCGTCCTCCCCGATGCGGACGGGGGCGCGAAGCGGCGCGCCTCGCGCACGCCGCTCCTGGTCGGCGGCCCCTTGGCCATCGTGGCTGCGGTCGTGCTGGGCACGGTCGCGCTGCGCAAGACCGCGCCGGCCTTGCCCGTGGAGGCGCGGATCCCCGTCCGCTCGCAGCCCATGGGCGCGACCGTCCTTCTCGACGGCGAGGAGACGGGCGTCGTGACGAACGGCGAGATCGTGGTCGCGCCTCCGGTTCCCCCGCAGGTCGTCCTCACCTTCCACAAGGACGGCCAGCGCGACGAGAAGCGGATCGTCAAGCTGCCGCTCGGCCCGGGCGAGGCGGTGTCCGTCGCCCTCCTCGCCGCGGCCACCACGCTGCCCCTGAAGACCGACCCGCCGGGAGCGACCGTCACGCTCGACGGGGAGAAGCTCGGCACCACGACGCCGATCGAGCTCACGTTCGACCCCGCGACGGAGCACCGGCTGAGCGTCGCGCTCGAGGGCCACGTCACGCAGGATCTCCGTCTGCAGCCGGGCAAGACACCGGCGGATCTCTTCCTGAAGCTGGAGCCGGCGGGCCCGCAGGGCGCGCTCGCGATCGCGTCCGCCTACCCGATCGACGTCATGTGGAAGGGGCGGGTGCTCGCCAAGGACCAGCTCTCGCCGCGGGTGAGCCTTCCCGGCGGGCGGCAGACCGTGACGCTCGTCTCGCCAGTCGTCTTCCTCAAGACCGAGCTGTCGGTGAGCGTCACGGGCGGCGAGGAGGCTGCGCTGCAGGCCCCGGGGCTGGGCAAGCTCAACATCCGCGCCCTCCCCGACAACTGCCAGGTCGCGATCGACGGCACGTTCGTGGATTACCCGCCGATCCTCAACAAGGCGGTGGCGGCGGGGACGCACGTCGTCTCCTTCACCTGGCCCGACGGCAAGAAGGCCCAGGAGCCGGTCGAGGTCACGGCGGGTGGGGCCGCCTTCGTCACGGGGAGGAAGGACTAGGCGTGTCGCTCCGCCACGCCGCCCCGATCACCCTCGTCTGCCTCGCTCTCGCCCTTCCCGCTGCCACCCAGGACAGCCCGAACGCCCAGGCGCGCCGGCTGCTCGACGACGGCCGGGCGTATCGGGCGAAGGGCCAGCTCAAGCAGGCCCTCGAGAACTTCAACATCATCACCACGAGCTTTCCGAACTCGGACTCCGTGGACCAGGCGCTGCTCGAGATCGGGCGCTACCGCATGGACGTAGAGAGCGACACGGAGAAGGCGCGGGCCAGCTTCGAGCAGGTCGCCAAGCAGTATCCGCAGAGCGCGGGCGCGCCCGGCGCCTACTACTACCTCGGGCTCCTGAGCCTCAACCGCGCCATCACCTCCGCCGACCTCGACGACGCGCTCGCGCAGTTCACGCGCGTGCAGAACCTCTATCCGCGCAGCGACTGGGTGCCCTTCGCGCTCCAGGCCATGGGCCTCGTCCACCGCCGGGCGGGCCGGCTCGCGGAAGCGGTGGACGTGAGCCGCCGCGTCTTCCTCGAGTACCCGAGCAGCGAGGCGGCGGCGGCGGCGCAGTTCCAGGTTGGCCAGTGCCTGGCCCTGCTCGGAGAGCCGCGGGGGGCGATGGAAGAGTTCCAGCAGGTCCGGAACCGCTTTCCGCAGAGCGAGTGGGCGAAGACCGCGCTCGACCGGACGACGGCGCTCTACCGCTTGTTCGGCACGGGAAAACCCACCTTCGCCCTCGACTCCGGCTACTCCGTGGGCGCGGGCGACGTGCTCAAGGACGTCCGCGCCGTGCTCCTGGCACCGGGAGGGACGTTCTGGATCGCCTCCGAGAAGGCGAAGTCGGTCGTGCCCTACGACGCCGCGGGCAAGCCGAGCGCGACCGTCAGCGCGGAAGAGCCCCGCGCTCTCTCCCTGACGCCGAAGGGCGAGGTCGTAGTCGCGGCCAAGACCGCCGTGCGCATCGGGCCGAAGGACGTGAAGTCCTTCGGCTTGCCGTCCGACAAGCTGGGGGGAGTGCCCGAGCCCCTCGAGCGCATCCTCTCTGCCGTCGTGACGCCGAACGGCACGATCCTCGTGGCCGACGAGAAGCGGAAGAAGGTCTACCGCTTCGACGCGAAGCTGGAGTACCTCGGGACGTTCCCCGAGAAGGACACGAAGGAGCGCGAGATCACGCGCATGTTCCTGGACGGCGAGGGAGGGATCGTCCTCCTCGACAGGGAGGAGAAGACGATCCGCGTCCTCGACGAGACGGGCAAGGTCCTGCGGACCGTCGGCCCCGCCGGCCTCAAGAAGCCGGTGGACGCCGCCGTCGACCCCTTCCGCAACACGTACGTGGCGGACGAGGAAGGCGGCGTGCAGGTCTTCAACGAGAAGGGCCAGCTTCTGGCGACGCTCGCCGTCCCCGAGATGCGCAAGCCGCGCGCGCTCACCCTCGGCTCCGACGGCGCCGTCCTCGTCTACGACGACCGCGCCGAGAAGGTGCTGCGCTTCCGTTAGGATGAGCTCTTCGCGGAGGCCGGTGATGGCGAGGCGAGGGAGTGCAGTCGTTCTCTTCCTGCTGCTGGGGGCGGCTCGCACGTGGGCGCAGCCCGCTTCGGACGCGGCGCAGCGCGAGGTCCAGGCGGCCCAGGACCAGCTCGCGCGGGCCATGATGGAGTTCGACGGCACGCAGCAGAGCCGGTCCATCGTGCTGTTCGACGAGATCATCACCCGCCTGGAGTCGGTGCGCCGGCAGGGTCCGCTCCCTCCGCTCGGCCGCGACCTCCTCGCCCAGTCGTACGAGATGCGGGGGCGGGCCTACTTCAACATCGGCCTGCAGGAGAAGGCGTCGGAGAACTTCCGGCTCCTCGTCCAGCTCCAGCCCGAGTACGCGATCTCCAAGGAGAAGGTCTCGCCGAAGATCGTGGACCTCTTCAACTCGGTCAAGAAGCAGCTCGTGGGCTACGTGGCCGTGGCGAGCAAGCCCGCGGCGGCCAAGGTGACGCTCGTGGGCGCGGGGGACACCCGCGTCGAGCTCGGCCTCACGGACTTCTTCCCGCTCGAGGTGCTCGCCGGGGACTACGTGGTGGAGGTCGCGAAGGAGGGCTATCGCACCGAGACCCGGCCCCTGAGCCTCGCGCCGCGGGCCACGGAGAGCCTGCAGTTCGAGCTCGTGCGCACGCTGGCCAGCGTCTTCTTCGTGACGGAGCCGGCGGGGGTCGAGGTGTGGATCGACGGCGAGCCCAAGGTCACCACTGCGGGCAACCTCGCTCCTGATCTTCTCGAGGGAGTACGGGCGAGAGGGCTCGATCCCGGCCGCGCCTCCGCGCGCACTGAGATCGCGAACCTCGCCCTCGGCACGCACTCGATCGAGTTCCGGCGGAAGTGCTACGAGACGGTGAAGCGCACGCTCGACACGAGCCTTGCCCAGGACTACGAGGCGGATCCGGTGCGGCTCGAGGACTCGCTCGCGTCGTTGCGACTCGTCTCCGATCCACCGGGGGCCAAGATCTTCCTGAACGGCGAGGCCAAGGGCGTGACCCCGGCGGAGATCGGGGGCATCTGCACGGGCAAGGTGCGGGTGGAGGTCAAGCACGCGGCGGGGAAGTTCATCAAGGACCTCGTGCTCGGCAAGGACGAGGCGGTGAGCCTGGACTGCCCGATCCGTCCGACCCTGGCATTCCTGGGGGTGGTGGCGGAGACGCCGGCGGGAGAGCGCAACCTCGCCGACGCGGACGACCGGATCCGGGAGAACCTCGGCCGGATCTCCAGCCTGAACTTCATTGCCGCCCCGCGGGAGATCGTGGACCGCATCCTCGAGCAGGAGAAGGTCACGAGGAAGAGCCTCGTGCCGGGAGCGGGGACCGACGCCGACCTCGTGCGCAAGGTTACGGAGAAGCTCGCCGCGGCCCTCGACGAGGTGCAGGGCTTCCTCGTCGCCGTGCTCCCGGAGGAGCGGCTGCAGCGCACCGCGAACCTGAACTTGCTGGCCGCCGGAAACGTCGTGGCCGACGCGTGGCCGGTGACGTTCGGAGAGGCCGCGTCCTACGGCCCCTTCCTCGCCCGGGTGGACCAGAAGGTCACGAGCTACCGGCCGTGGAGCGGCATCATCACCGTGGACACGCAGCTGTTCTCCGACGGCGTGCCGGTGCTCCGTGTGGTGGCGGGCAGTCCGGCGGCGGAGGCGGGTGTGCAGGCGGGCGAGCTGGTGACGGCGGCCGACGGCAAGCCGGTTACGCGCACCACCGACCTCCTGGACGCGGTGGCGGCGAAGAAGCCGAAGGACCGGCTGGCGCTGCACCTCAAGGGGAGCACGGGGCCGCGCGTGGTCGAGATGACGCTCGGCCAGACGCCCCAGGAGATTCCGCTCTTCGACCCGAGCCTTCTCTACAACAAGGTCATGATGGACCTCCGCGCGCAGGTGGAGGGATACCCGGGCACCGAGCAGGCGGCCTTCGCGGGGCTCAACCTCGCGATCGCGGCCATGCACTTCCAGGACTACGCGGCCGCCCACGACTACCTGATGAAGGTGAAGACGGAGCTGCCCACGCGGCCGGGGGTGTCGCAGGGCACGGCGCTCTACTACCTCGGCCTCGCCCTCGAGAAGCTGAGCTACAAGACGCAGGCGCTCGAGGCCTATCGCGCCGCCGCCGGCTTCAAGGACGCGACGCTCATCAACAACGACGGCCCGGCGGTGGCCCCGCTGGCCGCGCGTCGGGGCGGGTCCTGAGCGCTACGGCCGGCGGCCCGCGCCTCGTCTGGGAGCGGAAGGACGGCTCGCGCGTGGCCTTCCCCCTCGCCGCGGACATCCTGACCGTGGGCCGGGATGAGAGCGCGGACATCCGCGTGGACGAGCCCCTCGTGTCGCGGGCTCACGCCCGCCTGGAGCGGCGGGACGGCGGCTACGTCGTCTTCGACCTCGGCTCCACGAACCTCACCCGCGTGAACGGTGAGATCGTCCACGAGCGCGTGCTGCGCCACGGCGACGAGCTGCGCTTCGGCCGCGCGCGCTGCCTGTTCGTGGCGGAGGGGCCGGATCCGGTGGCGGGGGGCGTCTAGGCCCGCAACCGGTCGAGGTCCGGCTCGGCCGCGATCTCCCGGCGCTCGAGGTGGTCGTACCACGTGAACTTCAGGACGATAGCAGTCGCGACCACGACCGCCAACGCCACCAGGGCCTTGTCGAACCTGCGGGTCACCAGGCAGACCGGGAACACGACGAGGCTCGTCTGCCAGCACATCCCGACGAGGATGTTGAACATGTCGCGTCCGAAGTCCCGGTTGGGCTCGAAGGACGGATCCTCCTCGCGCACGCGAGCGAGGATCGGGCCCCAGAAGCCCCAGGGCCGCACGCGCTTGTAGAAGGCCTTCAGCACCTCCTCGTCGTCCGGCTTGGTGAGCAGGGTCGCCGCGAAGCAGCCCGCGAGGGAAAGGACCAGGATCAACGGGAACGCGTTGAGCGCGGAGATCGTCGTCAGCCCGAGGTGCTGGGCCAGGAGGAGGAGCAGCGAAGCCCCGATCCCCGCGACCATGCCCCAGAAGTAGCCGTACCCGTTGAAGCGCCACCAGTACCACTTGAGGACGTTGGACGCGGTGTAGCCACCCCAGAGGGCGGCCGTGATCCACTGGATCACCTCGTTGATCGACTCGACGTAGAAGCCGACGGTCACCCCCACGACCACGACCGCGAGGGAGGCCGCGTAGCTCATGCGGACGTACGTCCGCT
Source organism: Acidobacteriota bacterium (assembly GCA_046726955.1). Taxonomy (GTDB): domain Bacteria; phylum Acidobacteriota; class Vicinamibacteria; order Fen-336; family Fen-336; genus CAVPGH01. The sequence continues at coordinate 8,950 of JBKPBQ010000173.1, read as the reverse complement.
GGCTCGCCTTCGGGTTGACGAAGCGCTTGTAGAGGTCGTTGACGATGTAGGGCGGGGCGGCGTTCACGGTGGCCGCGAAGTTGGACATGAAGGCGGCGAGTAGCCCCGCGATGAGGAGGCCCTGGAGCCCGCTCGGCACGAAGCGGTCGAGGGCGTAGGGAAGCACCATCTCGAAGTCGATGCTCGTGCCCATGCCCCGGATGGCGTCGCTGTAGAAGACGAGGGCGAGGATGGTGAGGCCGGTGATCATGAAGTAGCGGGGGAAGATCAGCACGACGTTGACCCACGCGTTCATGAGCGAGGCCTCGCGCGGGCTCCGCGTGGAGAGGATGCGCTGCATGTCGTAGTTGGGGGCGGGCCCCGCCGCGCTCACGAGGAAGCCCTTGAAGAGCAGCATCATGAAGAAGATCCCGAAGTAGCTGTAGCCGTCGGCCGCGATCTTGTCGTTCACCGCCGGGATGAGCGCCCCCCAGTCGAGGTCGAGCTTCCAGCCGAAGAACAGGTCCTCCCATCCTGCGGGCACCACCCGCCGCAGCATCTCCGGCGACACCTTGGTCATGGCGATGAGGCCGAGGGCGATCGAGGCCACGGAGAGGATGCAGAACTGGATGACCTCCGTGATCACGACGCTGAACATGCCGCCCTTCACGACGTAGAAGGTCGTGATGGCCATGAGGATGAGCGCGTACTCGTTGGCGGAGAGCGACCAGGGGAGAAAGTCGGTGGCGAACTTTCCGATCCCCTTGAACGCGTACGAAAGGAAGCCCACGACGCTCACGAGGGCGAAGACGACGACCACGATGTGGGAGAGCTGCGCGCCCTTGCCCCGGCCGAAGCGCGTCTCGATCCACTCGGCTCCCGTCATCGCGTTCGAGCGCCGCAGCCACGCCGAGAGGTAGACCATCAGGAAGACCTGGTTGAAGACCGGCCACACCCAGGGGATCCACACGCTCTTCAGCCCGTAGACGAACATGATGTAGACGAGCCACATCGTCCCCGCGATGTCGAACATGCCCGAGGCGTCGGAGACGCCGAGCACGTACCAGGGCATCACGTTGCCGCCGAGGAAGTAGGAGCGGAGGTCCTTGGAGGCGCGGTGGGAGACCCAGTACCCCACGGCGACCGAGGCGAGCAGGTAGGCGACGACGATGGCGACGTCGAGCGTCTTCAGGTGCACTGGTCACCCTCGCGGTGGAACGGGCGGCGCAGTATAAGGGCGCTTCGGTCCGCGGGCCAGGGCCTCCCGGCCGTCCGTGCTGCGAGCGTTTCAGGCGGAAGCGGCGCTCACTCCGAGCGGGCGCGCTTCAGCACCTCGATGGCGTCCTCGCCGAAGTAGGTCACGAGCAGCCGGTTCCACGACGCGGTCCTTCGGAAGTTCGAGAGGTACTCGTCGAGAGCCTGGCGCAGCTCCGGCGCGTCCTTGCGCACCGCGAAGGCCAGGCTCTCCTTCGTCCCCAGGAAGAGCCCGAGCTGGAGCTCAGGGTCCTTCTGCCGGAGCAGGAGCGCGTCCTCGACTCCGTCCACGAGCGCCGTCACGCGCCCCGACTTGATCGCTTCCCCGAAGGCGGCGGGGTCGACGCCGTCGTCCACGTTCTTCGGCGGGACCTTCGCGTCGGCCACGGTCTGGGCGAGGCTCGTGCCCTTGATCGTGCCCACCCTCTCCTGTCGCAGCTCGTCGAGCGTCGTCACCACGCGGTGCGGCCTGCGCGTGAGCACGACGTTGCGGGTGGGGAAGACCTCGACCGTGAAGTCGACCTGGCTCTTGCGCGCCTCCGTGACGGTGAGTCCGCCCCCCACGAGATCGCCCTTGCCGGCGAGGAGCGCGGGGATGAGCGCCTCCCAGGTCGCGATGGGAACGAGCTTGACCTTGACTCCCTTGAGGCGGGCGAAGCCGTCCAGGATCTCCCGCTCGAAGCCCGGGGGCGCCCCCGTCTCGAAGGCGATGAAGTAGGGGTTGCCGTGCACCGAGAGCACGCACAGCTCGCCCCGCGTCTGCACTTCCTTCAGGTCCTGGGCGGGAGCGGGGGTGGTGGCGAAGGCGAGGGCGACGATGGTCGGAAGGAGCAACCGCTCGCGGCGCATCGTCAACTTCCATTCTACGACACGTGCGCGAGCGGGGACGATGCGCCTACTCATTGCCCTCGATGGGCCGCGCGAGGTAGTAGCCCTGGCCGAAGTCCACTCCCATGGCGCGCAGGGCCTGCGCCTCGTCCTCGGACTGGATGCCTTCCGCGACCACCGTGGCGCCGATGCCGTGGCCGAGCGAGATGATCGCCTTCACCATCGCCTTGTTGACCATGCTCACGTGGACGTCGCGCACGAGGTCGGTGTCGATCTTGAGGTAGCTCGGCTTCAGGCGCGCGATCGACTCCAGCCCCGAGTAACCCGCGCCCACGTCGTCAACGGCGAAGCTCATGCCCAGGTCGGTGAAGTTGGCCATGTTGTCGCGGAAGAGGCTGTAGTTCTCGATCACGAGCTTCTCCGTGATCTCGAGCACGATGCGATCGGGCGAGATCTGGGCCTTGTCGAGCAGGTCGATGAGCGGCTTCCCGCGGAACTGCGGGTCGTGCATCGTAGCGTGCAGCGTGTTCACGAAGACCTTGGCGTTGCTCGACACCCGCCCGGAGCTGAGGAGCGCGCGGCGGCGGCACAGCCGGTCGAGCTCTACCAGCAGGTTGTGCTCGGCGGCGGCACCGAACAACGCGTCCGCGGTCTCCAGCCCCGAGCCGCGGGGGCCGCGGGCGAGCGCCTCGAAGCCCATCACCGTCCCTTCCTTCATGCGCAGGATGGGCTGGTAGGCCATCACCACCCGCTCACGGAGCAGCACGTCCTGGAGCCGCTCGAGCTCCAGCTGCTCGTCGCTCTTCCTCTGGTGCGCGGCCTGGGCGAGGGCCTCGTCGATCGCGCGCTCCACCATCCGCCCCGGGTGGAGGAGCGGGTTGTGGACGGCGACGCCGTAGCCCACGTCGAGGCGCGGTGCCGGCTTCAGGAAGGGGTGCGACGCGCGGGCGATGTTCGCCACGAGGGAGACCAACAGGCGGCCGCGTGCGGTCCGCATGTCCGCGACCGACGAGGCGACCGCGCGCCGCCGCTTGCGCTCCAGGAAGAAGAGGAATCGCAGGCCCCGCGGGCGGTCGAGGGCCAGGATGTCCCCGTTGCGATAGTCCTTGCCCTTCTGCTCGTCGAGGATCTTGAAGACGCGCTCGCGGACGCCTTCGTAGACGCTCATCCCGTACTGGTCCTCGATGGCGGCCAGCGGCGAGGCGTCGAGCACGAGCACCCCCACGTGCCCGCGCTCGGTCAATTCCTTCTCGATTTCCGGTAGTCGCTCGTGATAGGCGGGAATGGGCTCGGGCATCGGGAGACGCCGCGGGGGGAGCGAGCGTGGCGAGGATGATAGCCCAGCCCCCGGGGGAGGGTAAAGCCGGGCGGCGTCGGGCGTTGCTAGAATACAGTCTTTTGTCGGAGGTGCTCTGCCCATCCTCGCCCGGCTTTTGCGCGACCGCGGCGTCGTCACGGAGCGACAGCTCCAGGAAGCGATCCAGCACCAGGTCCTCTACGGGGGGCGGCTGGGCACGAACCTGTACGAGCTGGGCTACGTCACCGAGGAGCGCCTGAAGGAGGCGCTCAGCCGGGCCCACGGAGTGCCCGCCGCGGACACGCAAAAGGTCCCCGGCGACGCCCAAGCCCTCCTGCCCAAGAAGCTCGCCGCGCGCCACAAGGTCTTCCCCATGGAGCTGAGGGGCAAGACGCTCTTCCTGGGGATGGTCGACCCCGCCGACCACGCCGCGGTGGCGCAGGTCGGCTACACCCAGGGCTACATCGTGCGCCCGCTCGTCGTGTGCGAGTTCCGCATGATCCAGCTCCTCTACGACCACTACGGGGTGGACGAGCGCTGGCGGTTCACGGACACGCATCGGGGAGCCCACCCCGCCCCCCGCGAGGACATCGACATTCCGACCGCCGCCGCGCGGCTCGACGCCGCGGAGAGCCGCGACGAGGTGGTGGACACGATGCTCGCCGTCTGCCACCGCTTCTTCCGGCGCGTGATCTTCTTCATCGTGCGCGAGCCGTGGGTGCTGGGCTGGAGCGGGCGCGGCGAAGGGATGGACAAGGCCATGGCCTCGCGGCTGCGGATCCCGCTGGAGCCGGCCTCGGTCTTCCGCACCGTCACGCGCGACAAGAGCGTCTTCATCGGCCGCTTCGGTCCCGAGGAGGAGAACCAGCGCTTCCTCGAGCAGGTCGGCAAGCGCCCGGGGACGAACGCCGCGTTCTTCCCGGTGACGGTGAAGGGCCGCGTCGTGAACCTGCTGTACGGCGACCAGGGAGCCGCGGGCAACGTCAAGGCCGAAGTGGGAGAGCTGATCGTTCTCGTGCAGAAGGTTCCCCAGGCGTATCTGCGCATCGTGAAGGAGCGTCAGGAACAGACCCGCAAGATCGCCGGGGCTCGCTCCGGCGGAGAGGAGAAGACGAAGGCATGATCGAGAGGATGAAGGAGCTGCGGCGCCGCCGCCACCGCAAGGCCAAGGCCCGAAAGGCCCGCAAGAGGGAGGCGATCGCGGCCGCCCGCAAGCCGGGGCGGAAGTAGCCGGAGCAGCGATGCCGGGGTCTTCCACCCTGCGCCGCGTCGCGGCGGCGGCAATGCTCTTCCTCGCCGCCTCCGCGTCCGCGGCGGAGCGCCGCCCGCGCATCCTCCTCGCCAACGACGACGGCATCGCCGCCCCCGGCCTGCTCGCCGCCTACGCCGAGCTCGCGAAGCTCGGCGAGGTGACGGTGGCCGCGCCCGCCGAGAACCAGAGCGGCGTGGGACACGGCATCACGTACATCGAGCCGATCATGATGTCCAAGATCGACCCGCTGGTCGCCGTCGAGGGGCCGCAGGGGCCGTGGTACCGGATCTCCGCGCGGCCCGCGACCTGCGTGCGGCTCGCGCTCTCCGCGCCGCTCGTTCCCCAGACGCCCGATCTCGTCGTGTCCGGCATCAACCGCGGCGACAACGCCGGCCTCACGATCTACGTCTCGGGCACGCTGGGGGCGGCGCGGGAGGCGGCCTTCGACGGCATCCCATCCATCGCCGCCAGCCTCGTCAGCACCCCCGGCAAGATGGACTACGGACCGGGGGCCGCGGTGCTGGGGCGCCTGGCCGCGGAGACGCTGAAGCGCGGCCTCCCCAAGGGGATCTTCCTCTCCGTCAACTTCCCCGCCCTTCCCATCCGCGGGATCAAGGTCGTCCCGCACAGCCTCGCCGCCGGGCTCAACCAGTACGAGAAGCGCGTGAACCCGGAGGACCAGATCTACTTCTGGAACATCTGGACGTCTCCCGCCGACCCCGATTCCGAGACGGACGCGGGCGCTCTCCGCGACGGCTACGTGGCGGTGACACCGCTGCGCATCGACGTGAACGACGCGGACGCGCGGAAAGCGATCCAGGGGTGGGGACTCCGCTAGCGCCCGCCGTCGAGCCGCCGCCGTCGTCGCGCGAGCCGAGGCTGCCCGGCTTCCTGTCGCCCTTCGCGGTGCGAAGCTACCGCATGCTCTGGACGGGAGCGTTCCTCTCCAGCGTGGGGACGTGGATCCAGGACACGGCCATGGGCTGGTACATCCACGAGCGGCTGAGGAATCCCGTCTACCTCGGACTGCGCAGCTTCGCGGGCGAGACGCCGCTCATGGCGTTCATGCTCGTGGGAGGAGTGGCCGCGGACCGGATGAGCCGCCGGGGGATCCTCCTCACGTCGCAGGTCTTCCAGATGTCGATGGCGCTCGCGCTCGCCGTGCTCTACGGCCTCGACCGCCTCGGCATCGGCGCGATCGTCGCCATCGCGTTCTTCACGGGGCTCGCCCAGTCGCAGTCCGCCCCCACGTACCAGGCGGTGCTGCCGAGCCTCGTGCCCAAGGACCTCATCCCCAAGGCGGTGGCCCTCAACGCGCTGCAGTTCAACCTGTCGCGCGCGATCGGGCCGGCGATCGCGGGTGTGATCCTCGCCAGCTCGGCCGCGGGGACGGGAGCGTGCTTCGTGGTGAACGCGCTCTCCTTCCTCGCCGTGATCTTCGCGATCTGGCGGATCGAACTTCCCGCGCTCGCCGTCTCGGCGCCGGAGAGCCTGAGCGCGAGCCTGAAGGCGGGGCTGCGGTACGTCCTCTCGAGCCCCACGCTCTCAACGCTGACGCTCCTCGGCGCCGTGGGCAGCTTCCTGGGCTTTCCCTTGATCACCTACCTGCCCGTGATCGCAGGCGACGTGCTGCACGCCGGCGCGCGCGGCTACAGCCTCCTCCTGACCAGCCTGGGAGCGGGGGCGATCTTGGGCGCCGTCACCACCGCGCACCGGGGTCACGTCCCCGGACGAGGGCGGCTGCTCCTCCTCGGCTTCGTCGGCTACGGCGCGGCCACACTCTGCGCCGTGCTCTCGCCCTGGCTGTCGCTGTCGATGGTCTTCCTGTTCCTCGCCGGGTTCTCGCTCACCACGGCGTTCTCGACCGCCAACTCGCTCGTCCAGGAGAACGCGCCGAACGAGATGCGGGGACGCGTCGTCAGCATCTTCGGCCTCGCCTTCCGCGGCGGGAACCCGCTGGGCAGCCTGGTCGCGGGCGGTCTCGTGAAGGCCCTGGGCGCTCCGCTGGTAATGGGCGGGTTCGCGGGCGCGCTCGTCCTCTTTGCCGCTGGCATGCGCATGCGCCACACGGGGTTGCGGGAGCTTTGACCGGGGCGTAAGCTCGACCTCGTGGCGTTCACGTACCGCCGCCCCATCCCGCCCGACGACCCCTTGAAGCCGCGCCGGCCCGCGGGCACCACCTACGCGGCCGGAAACTACGTGGGCTGCACGGTTTGCGGTCGGCTGCTGAAGATCGAGTGGGCGGTGCGCAGCCTGGTCTGCTCGTGCGGGGCCCGGGTCGACACCTCCACCCTCCGCGAGAAGTAGGCTGCCCGCCGCCCTCCGGCGCCTTCCGACGGACGCGGCCGTCGTTCCCGCCCTTCTCCTCCTCCTGGCTCGCGACCTGGCGCTCCACGATCCGCCGCGCGTGCTCGCCTGGCGGATCCTCCACGACAGCCGGTTTGCCGAGGTTCCGCCCGTCCTCGCGCTCCTCTGGCCGCGCTCCGCCCCCGACCTCGACCGGGACCCGCTCGCTCTCCTGCTCGCCGGCCTCGCCACCGCCTTCGCCCTTCTCTATCTCGTGCTCGCCGTACGGCAGGCGTCACTGCGCGTCCGCGCCGCCGTGATCGCCGCCGCCGCGTGCGTGCTCGTGGTGGCGCCGAGCGCGGCCTTCATGGCCATGGGCTTCGCGACGGACCGTCCCTACGGGCAGGACGGCGGCGTCGTCCAGCTCCCGCTCGCGCTCGACCGGATCGCTTCCGGCCAGAGCCCGTACGGCGCCGACTACTCGGGGACGATCCTCGGCCGGCAGGCGCGCGCGTCGAGCTTCTGGGAAGCCAGGGGCGCCAACCCCATCCTCCACCACCACGCCTACCTTCCCGGAACGCACCTCGTGATGGCCGGACCCTACCTGCTCGCCCGCGCTCTCGGGGTTCCCTTCGATCCCCGCGTTGTGACGCTCGTCTTCTATGCGCTCACCGTTCTGCTCGCGAGCCGCCTGCCGACCGAACCCGCCTTGCGCCTCGCCGCCGCGGGTGTGGCCGCGCTCAACCCTCTCGTGTACTGGCACCAGATCTTCGGAGCGAACGACCTCGTGTTCGTGGCGATGCTGCTGGGGGCTGTGCTTCTCGCTCGCATGGGCAGGGGCGTTCCCGCCGGTCTGCTCCTCGGGCTCGCTTGCGCCACGAAGCAGCTCGCCTGGCCGTTCGCCCCGTTCCTGCTCCTTTCCCTGACCGGAGCGCGCGAGGCGCGTGACCTTCTCAACAGGGATTCATGGCGGCGCGTTCTCCGGCCTCTCGCGGCGGCGGCGGCCGTCTTCGCGGTGGTTGTCCTTCCCGTGGCCGCCCTCGACTTCCGCGCGTTCTGGGGCGACATCGTCGTCTACAACGTGGGCCTGCCCGGGGCCGATAACTACCCGCTCGGGGGCACGCCCGGCTTCGGCTTCGCGAACTTCCTCATCTACCTCGGCCGCGTGACGAGCTTGCGCGACTACTTTCCCTTCGGCGTCTTCTACCTCATCCTCGTCCCCGTCGGTCTCCTGCTCGCGCGCCGGCAGCTCCACGAGGGCACGCCGGTCGCGGCGCTGTTCACCGGCAGCGCCGCGCTGGTGCTGTCGCTCTACTTTTCGCGCGTCGTCCACCCCAACTACCTCATCCCGCTCGCCGTCCTCCTCCCCGTGGCCTTCCTCACTCTGCGCCGACAAGCCGACGTGGCGGCGGTTCCCTTCGTGCTGCTGCTGCTCGCCGTCGAGATCGCGGAGAACGCGGTCTTCCTGGCGGCGGGGGAGCAGGCAGCGGAGGCGGGGTTGCCCGCGCGCCTGGGCGGCCTTGCCGCCGCACTCGGTCCGCGCGCCGGTCCCGACCTCAGCCCGGACCCGCTAGGGCTCGTGCTGAGCGCGGTGACCGCCGGCTGGGCGGTGGTCTACCTCGTGAGCGGGGCCCTGAGCCTGCGGCGGTCGGGACGGCTCGTCCTCGCCGCAGGCGCGGCGCTCTTCGTGATCGCGCTTCCCGCCTGGATCCTGCGGGGGGTGAGCGAGCGGACGGGGCTGGTGCGCGCGCAGGACCGCTGGGCCGTGCAGGTGCAGGCCGACGCCGCGCGGCTCGTGGACGCGCGCAGCCCTTACACGCCGCCCGCGGCCACCGCACCGATCGGCCGCGAGGCCTTCTCCACGAGCTTCCGCCTCGAGCCACCGGCCGAGCTCGTCCCGGATCGGCCGCTCGTTCCCCCCGGCACCGCGGCGCTCGGCGCCCTTCTGCGTCCGCTCGGCCTCCGCGACCCGCGGCCGCTCTTGATCGCGGCGCTCGCCGCGATCGCCTTCGCCGCGCTCGCGCTCGCGGGCGGGCGCAGCCCCGCCTCGATCC
>JBKPBQ010000172.1:0-11525 GCA_046726955.1 Acidobacteriota bacterium | reverse complement strand
GACCTCAAGAGCGCGCTCGCCCTCGCCGCGGGCGTCGACGTGGCCCCCGGAGGCGACGGCGGCCCCGCGGCCTCGGTCCCCGAGTTCTGGGGGCTTCGGGAGTTCGACGCCTTCCTCCTCGTCGTGGACGGCGTGCCCTGGGGAGGTGCTTTCAACCCCGCGCTCTCGACGCTCGACATCCGCGATGTCGACCGCGTCGAGGTGCAGCGGGGACCGGCGCCGGTCATGTACGGCGCCACCTCGTTCGTGGGCGTCGTCCAGGTCGTGCGCCGCGCGCCCGGGGAGAAGGGAGGACGAGTCTCCGCCTCCGGGGGAAGCTACGGCAGCGGAAGCGGGTCGGTGTCGGCGGGGCTCGGCTCGTGGGCGGGGTTCGCGTCCTCCGTGAGCGCCGACCTCGAGCGCGTGGGTTTCGAGGACGACCGCACCTCGTTCACGAAGGGGCACCTCCTGTGGCGCAACCGGAAGGCGCTCTCGAACGGCGCCTTCTCGTTCGACCTCGACGGCACGATCCTCCGCCAGGAGCCGGCGAGCCCCACGCCGCGGGAGGGGGCGGTCCTCTCTCCGCTCGTCCCCCTCGACTCGAACCAGAACCCCGCGGACGCGCACCTCGACGAGAACCGCTTCTTCGCCCGCATGGGCTACGACCGCAGCGTCGCTCACGGGTCGTGGGCGACGACGCTCTCCTTCACGCGTTCGTCCCAGGACCAGCTCCGGGGCTTCCTCACCGGAGTGTCGGAGCCGCCCGACAACGCGGTGGGCTTCCGCGCCGACATCGGTCAGACCGACGTCTACTTCGACTCGCACTTCGCCTCCGCGAAGGGCTCCCGCTTCAGGTTCGTAGCCGGCCTCGACTACCTCTTCGGCAACGCGGAGGCGGAGGGAGACACCTTCGAGTACGAGGTCGGCCTCGACGGCTCGAACCCCGAGTCGGGGATTCCCCTCGGCGAGGAGCGCGGGATCCACGACAAGCGGAACTTCGCCGGCCTCTACGGCAACGTCGAGTGGACGCCGCTGCCTCGGCTGCGCGTGGAGGGCGGCCTGCGCTTGAACCTCACCAAGGAAGAGCGGGGCGAGGGAGAGGAGGTGGGCGGAGGAGGAGAGGCCGGCGAGGGCGAGCAGGAGAACTTCCGGCCGAGCGGGGCGATCGGCCTCACCTGGTCGGCCTGGGAGCGAGAGCGGGACCGGCTGCAGCTCTTCGCGAACTACAAGAACACGTTCAAGCCCGCCGCGATCGACTTCAACCTCGCGGAGGGCGCGGGCGAGGAGGAGGGCGGGATCCTCGACCCCGAGACCTCGAACAGCTACGAGGCGGGGGCCAAGGCCGAGCTGCTGCGGAGGGCGCTGCGCCTGGAGCTCGCGGGCTTCTGGTGCGACTTCAGCAACCTCGTGATCTCGCAGAGCATCGGCGGCCTGCCCGCGCTCACGAACGCCGGCAACTCGCGACTCAAGGGCGTCGAGCTCTCCGCGGCCTGGCGCATCCGCCCGTCCCTCTGGGCGCGCGGCTCCTGGGCGTACCACGACGCGCGGTTCCGCGACTTCCTCACCGAGTTCGACGGCGTGCCCACGCAGCTCGCAGGGAAGCGCCTCGAGATGTCGCCCCACCAGCTGGCGGCGCTCGCCTTCACCTGGGCCCCCGAGAAGGGCCTCGTGGCCTCGATGGAGATGAGCTACGTGGGCGACCGCTACCTCAACAAGCGGAACACCGCCCTCGCCGAGTCCTACGCGACGCTCGCGGCGAGCGTCGGGTACCGCAAGGGCCGCTGGGAGGTGCGGGCCTCCGGCCGCAACCTGACGGACCGCCGCGATCCGGTGTCGGAGAGCGAGTTGGGGGACTCCCAGTACTATCGGCTCTTCCCGCGGCGCCTCGACGTGCGAGCCTACCTGCGGTTCTGACCGCGGACCCTCAGCTCGCCGCCGCCACGACGTCTTCGACGATGACGCCGAAGACCTGCTCGGCGAGTCCCACGGGTGTCGTCTCCGTCAAGTTGCGCCACTCGGTGGTGGCAACCGCCACCAGATCCCTCGAGGGCACGACGTAGACGAACTGGCCGCCGTAACCCCACGCGAAGTAGGCGGCCGGTGACGCGTCGGAGACCCACCAGAGCATTCCGTAGGTCACGCGTCGCTGCGCTCCGTAGTCGTCGCGCCAGGTGAACTGCGGCTGTGTCGTCGAGTCCACCCACTCGGCGGGGACGACGCTGCGCCCGCCGGAGAAGCCGCGCTGCAGGTAGAGCTGGCCGAGCTTCAGGAGGTCTCGTCCGCGGAGGTCGATCCCCGAGCCCCCGTTCACCGTCCCGCGGTCGAGCGGCTCCCAGGCGACGGCCTGGGGGCCGAGCGCGGCGAAGAGCCGTGCGCTCGCGTACTCGGGCAGCGGCGTTGCCGTGGCGCGCTGCAGGACGACGCCGAGGACGTGACCGGCGGCCGAGTCGTACGTGAAGCGCGCTCCCGGCGGCGCGACGCGGGGGCGGTCCAGGAGGTACTGGACGCGGTCCGGAGAGAGGATCCACGGGTTGTAGTCGTTGTCGTCGTCCCATTGGAAGCCGGACGTCATCGTCAGGAGGTGGCGGACGGTGATGCCGTCGTCCTCGGGGTTCACACGATAGGGCGGATCCAGGTACCGCACGATCGGCGCGTCGATCGTCGGGAGGGCGCCCTCGCGGACGGCGATCCCGGTCAGCGCGGAGACGACGCTCTTCGTCACCGAACGCACGTCGAACGCGGTCTCGGCCGCCGCACCGGCGAAATAGCGCTCGAAGACGAGGCGGCCGTGTCGGGCCACGAGCAGCCCGCGGAACCGGGGTATCGAGGCCGCCCGCGACGCCCCGACGTCGAGCAGGCGCCCGTCCATCCCCGTCTCGGCGGGGGTGGCCGATGTCCAGGGCTGTGAGAGGTCGACCGGGCTCCGGTCGACGGCGGTGGGCGTCGTGGGACTGGCGCCGCCACACCCAACGGCGAGAGCGGCCCCGAGGACGGCCGCCCATCGCACGAGGCGTGATCCAGCGCACATCGCCAAACCGGGTCTCCATTCCCCGAAAACTGGAGATTTCCTGGACGGTTCCTGGGACGTTTTCGGCTTGCGTCTCCATCTTATGGCTGCAAAGGGGCGCGCCGAAGCCGCGCCTCCGGGAGAGGGGTGATGGACCCACGGCGCGCGCCACGAGGCGAAGAGGAGAGCAAACCTTGCCATGAAGCCAGGCGACTATCCAACCACGCTGCGGGCGGCACGAACCGTCGCCGCCCTCGCCCAGCGGCGCTACTTCGCCCTTCTCGTCCTTCAACTGGGAGCAGCCTTTCTGGGGGCGCTGCTCGCCTCGGTGAGCGCCGCGGTGGATTCTCCGACGACCGCGCAGTGGTGTCGGCAGGGCTCCGCCGTGGCGCTCCTGGTGAGCTTCGTCGTCCTGCTGGTGGGACGGGTCCTTCGAGCCGACGCGGTCTGGTGGGATGCCCGGGCCGTGGCCGAGTCCATCCGGAGCTCCGCCTGGCGCTTCATGATGCAGGCCCCACCGTTCGCGAGCGCGAACGGGACCTCGCCGGACGAGCGCTTCCACCTGCAGGTCCTGGAGACGCTCCGGGCCCGGGCCGACATCTCGGCGGCCCTGGAGCGCCAGAGGGACGGAGATCCGAACGAGGTCAGCCCTCTCATGCAGGAGACCCGTCGCGCGCCGCTCGACGAACGACGGGCCTTCTACACCGAGCAGCGCCTGAACGATCAGCGGCGCTGGTACCGCGACCGGGCCCGGTCCCACGACCGGGCGCGGGAGGCCTGCTTCTTCCTGGCCATCCTGGCGCAGCTCGCCGCGGTGCTCGTGGCCTTCCTCCAGTGGCGCCCGTGGCGGCTCAACCTCGTACCGCTTCTCGTCGCCGTCTCGGCGAGCGTCACGGCGTGGGCCCAGGCGCGGCGCCACGAGGAGTCGGCGCAGGCCTACGCGTTGGCCAGCCAGGAGCTGGACGTCATGGCCGTGCGCCTCGAGGCCGCCGCCGATGAGCCCGCGTTCCGAGCGGCGGTGGCCGAGACGGAGACCGCCATCTCACGTGAGCACACGATGTGGATGGCCCGGCGCAATCGTTAGGCGAGACGGGTGAACCGTGGCTGAAGGCAACGTCTTCGTGAGCTATCGCCGCTCCGACGCGGGCGGCTTCGCCTTCTCGCTCCACGAGCGGCTCCTCGAGGAGCTGGGGGCGGAGCGCGTGTTCATGGACGTGGACTCGATCGCCCCCGGCACCGACTTCGCGCCCGCCATCAAGGAGAACCTGGAGCGCTCGGACGTCCTCCTCGCGGTCATCGGCCGGGACTGGCTGCAGCCGGGGGCGAACGGCTCGCGCCGGATCGACGATCCGGCCGACTGGGTGCGTCTCGAGGTCGCCACCGCCCTCGCCCGGAAGATCCCCGTGATCCCGGTCCTCGTGGGCGGAGCGTCGCTGCCGAAGGCGCCCGAGCTTCCCGAGCCGCTCCAGGAGCTCTCGCGCCGCCAGAGCATCGAGGTTCGGAATGCGTCCTTCCGTGACGACACCGACCGCCTGCTCGCCGCCATCGATCGCGGCCTGACGGGCGCTCCCGAACCGGCGACGCCCCGGCGGACGTGGCGGGCCCTCACGGTGCTCGGGCTCCTGACCACCTTCATGCTGCTCGCCGCGTGGACGAGTCTCTTCAACGCCGCCGGGATCGACGACGCGCTGGACGGCTTCCTCCTGGCTCGATTCCAGAGGTTCAGCCCGCCCTCGACGTCCCCCAACCTCTTCGTCGTGACCGCGTCCGATCGTGCCGGCGGGAACGGTCCCCTGGTCGAGCCGCCGGGGCCCGACTGGCGGCGGTACCACGCCGCGCTCATCGAGGCGCTGTCCCTCGCCGGCGCCCGCGTCATCGCGTTCGACGTGTTGTTCGAGAGCGCGACCAGCGGCACCACGGAGATGGCGAGGGCCATCGCCGATGCGGCCCGGCGCGGAACCGCGGTGGTCCTGGCGTCCGAAGGCGTCCAGTTCGAGAACGGCCAGCCCGTGCCGGTCGTGGCCGACCCGTTGGCGGGAACGCCGTGGGGTCTCGTTTCCGGCTCTCCCGAGCGAAACAGGATGCCGCTCGCCCAGCGCGGCCCGGAGTCGTGGTCTCGCCTGCGGCCCGAGCCGCTCGTTCCGTCGCTGGCCCTCGAGGCGGTGGCGCAATTCCGTCGGGCGGCGGAGGGCGCTTCGGAAGTGCGTCCGAGCCTGGGACCCGGCGGCGACACGGTCGAGCTGCGCACCGAGAACGGGCGAGTCGTCGAACAGATCCCCGTGTCCGACAAATACCTGAGCATCCCGCTGGGCGACCGGGAGGCCTCGCTCAAGCCCTACCCGTTCCACCAGGTGTACGAGAGCCGGACGCGACCCCGAGCGCTCGACTGCTTCAAGGACGGCCTCGTCCTCGTGGGCGTCGAGGACGAGAACGATTCCTACGCGAACGGAACCGACGGCGCGAGACGGTACGGCGTCGGGTATCACGCCCTCGCCATCAACCAGCTTCTCGAGCGCCAGTTCGTCCGCCGTCCGACGTCGGCCTGGCAGGCCGTCTTCACCCTGCTCATGGCCGCCCTGGGTTGGCTCCTTCGCAGCGAGGCTCACCCGCTCCTGCGGCATCGCCTGAAGCTGAAGGTCCCCCGCCGCGGCGAGAAGGCGATCACCCTGTCCACCGGGCTCGTCGCCGCGACCGTGGCCTACCTGTTCGCGGCTCTTCTCGCGTTTCGCTGGGACTCGCTCTTGCTTCGGGCCGGTTACGACGTGTTCACCCTGTGGGCGGCCTACGCGGCCCTGGGCCTCGGCCGCCGTCGCGAGGGCCTCTTCCGCATCCCGGCCCGGGCGACCGCAGTGGTGCTCCTCACGCTCGCGGCCCAGGCCCTGAGCCCGGCCGCGGCCCGGGCGGACTCGCCTCCGCTCGCCCACGTCGTGAAGATCGTGGTGAACGGAGCGGTGAAGGACGAGGCGACCACGGCCGAGGCGCGCGTCGTCCGCGCCGCGGACGGCACGGCCGCTCCCGCCACGGCGGCCCAGCTGCTCCTCGCCGGAGACGAGCTCGACACGGGCCCCGGCGTGAGCGTCGAGGTCCAGTACCTGGCCGAGGCGGTGGAGCAGGACAAGACCGTCATCGTCGGCCCGGCCTCCCGGGTGCGCATCGAGGATTCGACGTCCCTGCGCGTGCTGTTGGGGCGGATCCTCTCCAACGTGCGCGGCTACTTCCAGGTGCCGTCGGGCGACACGGTGCTGGCCGTGCGCGGTACCGAGTTCGAGGTCCAGGTGGGGGACGACGGCGCGACGCGTCTGCTCGTCCTCCAGGGCGTCGTGACCGCGGGAGGGACGGCGCCGGTGGGCGCGCCGTCGCCGTCTCCGACGACGAGCCGTTCACTGCGCCTCTCTGTCGCCGCGGGCGCCACGATGTCCGCCGAGCGATTGATCGTGGTGCGCAACGGCTGCCAGCAGCCGCACACCTTCGACTTCGACGCCCCGGCCCTGGCGTGGCTGAAGCTGACGCGCGGCCCGGTGAGGGTCGAGGCGCAGCAGAGCAGCCCGCAGGTGGTGAGGCTCGACGTGGACGCGCGCAGCCTCGGCGCCGGATCGCGGGAGAGCGCCATCTCGGTGAAGTGCCGCGATTGCGGAGACGAGGCGGGCTGTGCGCAAGAGACGTCCTCGGTTCCGTTGGTCGTGGACGTCACGCCTCCGGACGGCGCGGTCGCGAGCTCCGAAGTCGCCGTGAAGCGGATGGAGGAGATCACGATCCTCCCGGGGCGGCGAGCCGAGGCGAAACCCACGCCCACCAGCGAGGCCAACGTCCGGGGCGTGCTCCACTGGACGAGCGAGCCCATCGTCGCGGGACGCCCCGCCTTCGGAGCTCCTCGAATGCTGGCGCGGCCGATCGCCGACCGACCGGCCGACGCGCTCGAGGAGACGCGGTTCCGCGCCATCGTCAAGGACGACCCGGAGGCCTTCGCCAGCCTGGGCCGTACCTGGGTGGGGTGGGGCGAGGGCGCCAAGGGCGTCGACGCGCTCCAGAAGGCCACTCGGGCCAACCCCGCCCTCGCCCAGTCCCCCCGCGTGCTGACCGACCTCGGCAGCGCCTATCGGCTGAAGGGCGACCTGGACTCGGCCGAGCCCGCGATCAAGCGCGCCCTCGAGCTCGACCCGCGTTTCGGTCCCGCGCAGAACGCCCTGGGCAACGTCTATCTCGACCGGGCCGAGATCGCGAGGGAAGGCCAGGACCGGGCCGCCGAGAGCCGGAGCCTCGACCAGGCCGAGCAGGCCTTCGCGGCCGTCGTCGACTTGTTAGCGGACGATCCGCTCGCCCGCGCGGTGGCGCTCACGAACCGCGGGCAGGTCCTCGTCCGCAGGGGCGAGGCGGCCCTGGCCATGGGCGACGCCGCGGACGCGCGCCGTCGCTTCGACCAGGCCCGCGAGTCCTTCGACACGGCGCAGCGCACGAAGCCCGACTACGCGTACTCGAGGGCCGGGCTCGGCGATGCGTCCCGGGGCCTCGCGAGGACGGCCGCGCGGCAGGGCGACCGCAACCTCGAGCAGCAGCTCTATCGACAGGCGGAGGCGGCGTACGGCCGAGCGCTGGCCACGGATCCGCGGGCGCAGCCGGCTCTGCTGGGACTGGGATCGGTCTACCGCGAGACGGGACGCGCGGGAGAGGCAGTGGCGACGTACCGCCGCGGGGTGGCGGCGCGGCCGCGGGACGCCGCGGCCCAGTACCAGCTCGGAAGCATCGAATCCCAGCTCGGAGACGGTCGCGCCGCTCAGCGAATGGAAGCGTACCTGGCCGTCGAGAAGCCGCGGCTGCGCGACGGCGCCAACGGCCGGCAGGCCCGGGAACTCGTCGCAGCCCGGCCCGCGCGCGAGGCCTCGCCGCGGCTCAGCCCGGAGCCGACTCCCATGGCGCGGGCGACGCCGTCGCCGAGAATGACGCCCGCGCCGGCGCTACCCGCCGGTCGAGTGCCGAGCCTCGAAAACCTGGGAGTCCGCGAGGCGTTGTCGAGGCTCGAGAGCTCGGGATTGCGCGGCGTCGTGGTCGAGAAGGACACTTGCGACCGCGTCGGACAAGTGCTCGGCACCGATCCGGACGCGGGCCGCAGCGTCGCACCCGGCTCGACGGTCAGGGTCGTGGTCGGCTCGACGGGCCAGTCTCCGGCCGTCGTCCCGGCGCTTCAGGGGACGTCGCAGAAGCAGGCCGAAGCCGCTCTGAAAGCTCAGGGGCTCCGGGCCCGTGTCCGGACGCAGGCGAGCGGCCGCGCCAAGCCGGGGACGGTGCTGGCCCAGCAGCCCGAGCCGCGCTCGCGAATCGCGAAAGGCTGCCTGGTCGACATCACGGTGGAGGCGGAGCGCACGACGGCCGTGACCGAGCCGAGCCCCGACAGGGCGGCTCCGTTCCGTCGAGAAGCGCCGCTCCGGAGGGAGATTCCCCTCCGCAGGGCCGTTCCCGAGCGATGACCTTTCCGCGCATGCCGTCCGCGCGCCAGGAGGAGAAATGACTCTTTCGACCGTCCAAAACCAGGCCCGCATCGAGCCGCTAACGGAAGTGCTGGCCCGACCGGGCGAGCTTCCCGACGTCGAGACGTTCCGCATCGCCGCGTACAACGTCCACAACCTCTTCGGCGCGGACCCCGACGTGTACTCGCAGCGGCCGAGCCCGCCGGCTTCCGACGAGCAGCTCGACGCGCTCGGGGAGATGATCCGCAACCTCGACGCGGACGCCGTCGCCTTCGAAGAGGTCCAGAACGAGAAGGTCCTGGCCAACCTCTTCCGAACCCGCGTCAATCCCAGGATCCGGGACAGCGCGTATCGCTTCAGCACCTTCGTGTGCATCCCGTCGCGGGACCCTCGCGGCATCAACGTGGCGCTGGCCACGAGGCTCGCGGTCAACGGCTCGCTCACCTTCCACGACCGTGAGTTCGGCCCTCCCGACGAGCGCGCGACCCGGTTCTCGCGCGACCTCCTCGGCGTGGACCTGTTCGCGACGCCGACCTACCGGTTCCTCTTCTTCGTCGCGCACCTCAAGTCGAAGATGGGGGGCGCTCCCTCCCAGACCAAGCGCGAGATCGAGGCGACCGAGATCCGGACGATCGTCGACACCCCGCAGTTCGGAGCGGGCCAGCCCTACGTCCAGCAGGACATGGTCGTCTGCGGCGACATGAATGAAGACCCCGGCCAGGAGCCGATCGAGATCCTCAAGGGGAAGAACGGCGCGACGCCTCTGCGGGACGTCCTCGCGGAGAGCGGCCCGACGTATCCGACGCACACGCGCTACCGCAAGACGCGGCTCGACTACATGTTCGCCTCGCCGAGCATCAGGATCGAAGACGCGAAGGTCCACCGGGACGACGTCGACGCCAACGTCAACATCGAGGTCGCGCGAACGGCTTCCGATCACTTCCCGGTCTCGGCCACGGTCCGGGTGAGGTAGCCGGTGGCGGTTGCGCGTCGACGGACGGCCGTTCTCGACATCCGGTACCCGGGTCCGGTCACCGAGATGCTCCCACTCGACGTCCAGAGGACGTACGCCTTCGTCCTCAGCATCGACGGCCGGCAGGTGGCGGGCGGTGTCTTCGCGAGCCCCCTCGGGGACGAGGGGTGGCGCAACGTGTCGGCGGCGATGCGCGAGGCCACCGAAGGAGGCTCCTCCGGCCAGGACGGGCTTCGGCGGCAGGCGGAGACGATCAAGGACAGCGGGCGCCGGCTCTTCCGCCATCTCGGCGACCTCAGCCCCGAGCTGCAGACGTTCCTGGCCGGCGAGGAGCCGCGGCGGCTCGTCGTCCAGAGCGCGCGGCCGGAGATCCACCTCCTGCCCTGGGAAGCGATGGTGGACTCGAAGTGGCGGTCGGTGGCCGACACGGACCTCTCGGTCGTCCATTCGATCGACGTGTTCGACGAGAGACCGCTCGTCCCCGCGGTGCCCCTCAGGGTCCAGGGTGTCTTCGGTCCCGGAACCGAGAAGCGGACGGGCCAGGCGCTCGCCGAGCTGGCGCAGCGCACCGAGACCCGCGGCGGCGGTCGGATCGTCGTGGTCGCCGACGACGGAACGCCCCCGGCCGGGGTGGAGCTCGCTCAGGTCGTCCAGGTCGAGGCGCACGGCGACGCCGAGACCGGCGAGCTCGACCTCGAAGCGGGCGATCCGTTCGCGACGTCGCTCTCCGACGCCCTGCGCGGGCGATCGATGGTCCTGCTCTGGAGCTGCTTCTCCGCCCTCGTCCACTCGTGGGGCGAGTCGCTCAGCCTGAAGCTGCACCGGCAGGAGAACACGTTCGTGCTCGGATTCGCTACCCCGCTGCGCTTCGACACGAGCGGCGAGCTCGCCTCCCGGTTCTACTCGGCCGTCTTCGGAGAGCAATCGCTCTTGGATCCGGAGACCGCCGTGGTGCGCGAGAGGTCGCGCCTCTTCAAGGACCGGGTTCGGGCGTGCGAATGGGCGGCCATGACCCTGTGGCTGCGCGCTCCCGTCGACCTCGGTGAGGCCGCGCTCCAGGGACCGCGCCTCCTCGAAACCTCGGAGCGTCCGCCGCTGTGGGCGAGGGACCGGAAGGTCCTCGAGACGGCGGTCCAGCAAGCGGTTCCCGGACGCACGGTGCTCGTCACGCGCCTTGCGGTTCCCGGACGTCTCCCCGACGAGATCTTCGGCAGCGTGCGCGGCGCCGTCATCCACCTTCGCGCGGACGCCGACGACGACGGGGGCGCCTCGGCTCTCCGTCTCCTGGGGGCGACGTCGGCGAGCGCGCATCGCGGCGACCGTCTTCTCTCGCTCCTCGACGCGCTCGCGAGAATGCCGGGCTCGGTTCTCGTCTGGTCGGGCATCTCGATGCGCGAGGCGCAGGCGCTCGTCCTGCCCGGGTCGCTGCCTTCGTCCGTGGCCATCCTCCTCGTCTCGCCCTGGGACCTTCCCACCTGGATCGCCGGGGCGCACATCGACGGCGGTCAAGACAACCCGCCGGCCCGGCCGCGCGGGTGGATCGACGAGATCAGCGACGTCGAAGAGCTGGTGGAAGCCGCCGACAACACCGCGGACGTCCTCGCGCGGGCGGAGCGGATCGAGCGCGCGGGCGGGCTCGACGACAGCCAGAAGAGCCGGCTGTTCTCGGCGGGCTATTGGGTCTCGGCCCGGCTGGGACAGGACGAGAAGGCCGAGGAGCTCGTGCGCCGCGTGTCGGCCGTCGATCCGATCAACGGACGGTGGCTGCGCGGGAACCTCCTGCGGCGGCGCGGACTCTATGCCGAGGCCCGCACGGAGTTCGCCCGGACGATCGCCGAAGCCGGCAGCGACCCCGTGGAGCGCGCCCGAGCCCAGATCGAGCTCGCGGGCGTCGCCGTCGAGACCGCCGATCGCAGCCTCGCCGAGAGCTCGTACCGGGAGGCCGTCGCCACCCTCGAGGGCGTGCAGGACCGCGTCGACGATCCCCGATGGCACTCGGCGCTGGGCCGGGCGCTCCGCGATCTCGGCGCCCTCTACGCCGAAGACCCGGCTCGTTGGACGGAGTGCGAGAGCTTCGTCCGGCGGGCCCTGGTCATCCACGCCC